>JAGWVZ010000816.1 GCA_018970625.1 Myxococcales bacterium
TGCCGCCGTGTAGCGCCTGAACGCCCAACTCGCCGGCGCGACGAAGGCCATCGCTCAGCGGATCAATGCCCACCATGGCGACCGGCTCAATCAACTGGGAACGGAGGGATTTTACGAGCAAGTCGGTTCCGATATTCCCGGAACCAATGATCGCAGCCCGTGGCTTGGTGGACATTCAGAATCCGGGGATAGCGGGTTCATCAGAGAAGCGCACGGCTGCAGTACCGACGCCCGAAATATCCAGGTCGACGTGCATACCGCCGCGCACCGCGACCATTGGACACAGTGCACCCGAGAGCAGCAGATCGCCCTTACGAAGGGGACTACGGCGGGCAAACATGGTTCGTGCGAGCCAGGCGACGGCATGCAACGGATTACCGAGACTGGCACCGGTGGTTCCGGTCGACTCGACGGCGCCGTTGATTCGCATGGTGACACCGGCCAGTTCGAAGTCCACGTCCTGTGGGCGCACGCCTTTGGGCCCAAGTACGAACTGCCCAGCGGAAGCGTTGTCAGCGACCGTGTCGATGATGGTGATTTTCCAGTCCAGAATGCGCGAATCGACAATTTCGAGCGATGGATACACCCACTCCGTCGCGGTGAGCACATCGCGCGCAGAGATGTTTGCCGAATCGAGGTCTTCGCCCAATACAAACGCCAGCTCGCCTTCAATCCGCGGGGCAATCAGGCGTCTCGCCGAGGTGACGCCCTGATGCGGCACCTCCATGGTGTCCAGGAGCACGCCATAATCGGGTTCTGAAACACCCAGCTGCTTCTGCACAGCAGGGTTCGTGAGGCCGATTTTGTAACCGACTCGATGACCGCGGCGGTGGGCGAGGAAGGCCTTTTGTACTTCGTACGCGTCGTCACCGGTCAGGTTTGGCCATGTCTGGCTCAGAGGAGGCAGCGGCCGGGCCTGCTGCATGGCTTCATACAGAGAGAGGGCAATGTCGGAGATCATGGGTGCCTCAAAGTGCCGCAATGACTTTGATTTCAATCAACAGATGCGGGTTGGGCAGCTCGCTGACCGCCACCGTTGTTCGGGTTGGCCCCGTCTGGGCGTCAAAAAATTCGCGATAGACTGCGTTGTAGACAGGGAAGTCTTTCATATCGACCAGAAAGGTCGTCAGGTCCACGATGTGCGACAGGTCAGCGCCTGCCGCGTTCAGAATTTTCTCGATATTTCGGATTACGGCCCGGGTCTGGATGGCGATATCCAGGAATACGGACCCGTCGGCGCGTTTCACAACGCCCTCATACGTGTTATCCGCTCGTCTTGAAGAGGTACCGCACACAAAAATGAGGTTACCGACGCGCCGTGCGTGGGGATAGGGGCCGAGCGCCTGTGCGTGGTCGTCCAGAATAATGGCGGGATATTTCTGTGTTTCCATGGGGGTCACAGCTTGATGCAGATGGTTTTCAGTTCAGAGTAAAAATCCAGAGAGTGCTGTCCTCCTTCCCGACCGATTCCCGAGATGCCGGCGCCACCGAACGGAGTCCGAAGGTCGCGAAGAAACCAGGAATTCACCCAGACAATCCCGGCATGGAGTCTGGCCGACACCCGATGGGCCCGGTCGAGCCGGGTTGTCCACACGGCCGCACACAACCCATATGGAGAGTCGTTGGCACGCTGGACAGCTTCCTCTTCGTCGTCAAATGGCGCCACATGGCAGACAGGGCCGAATACTTCTTGGCGCACAAAGGGATGCGTGTCTGGGAGGCCCGTCAGAATGGTGGGTTCGTAGAAATATCCGCCGTCAAAC
>JAGWVZ010000817.1 GCA_018970625.1 Myxococcales bacterium
GTATCAAAGCCTCTTGCTGTCGACCCGTGTGCCGGGAGCAATGAAACATTGGCCATGCCGCCGATGTTTGCGACCACCCTGTCGACGCCGCGTTTCGCAAAAACAGCCTGATGGAATGCGGGGACCAGCGGTGCGCCTTGCCCTCCTGCGGCGACATCGCGACGCCTGAAGTCTGCCACGGTGCAGATGCCTGTCATCTCGGCGATGGTATTCGGATCCCCGATTTGCAAGGTGAACCCCCTGCTTGAACCGTATCTGCAGGGGCGATGGCGCACTGTTTGGCCATGACTGCCGATTGCGACCACATCTTTTGCGGGAATGCCTGCCCGTGTCAGAAGTTCTTGCACTGCCTCGGCGAAATGGACGGCTATTTCGCGGTCTGCCTGTCCCAACTCTTCCAATGTGGTCGAGTAGCCTTCTGCAAGGGCAAGCAACTGCCGGCGCAGATCGCTAGCCAGAGGTTTGGTGTGCGAGTCGATGAAACTGACGCTTGCTCCATCGATCCTGATCAGGGCGGCATCAATCGAGTCGAGGCTGGTTCCTGACATGAGTCCGACGTAAAGCCCCGCCCTGGACATAGGGACGCTCAGCGGTCGTCGTTGCTCGCAATCGCGAGTTCCCACGCTTTTGTGAACTGGGCGAGCTGGTTGTCTATGCCTGATATCCTTGTTTTGAAAGAGGCCAGTTCGCTGCCGCTCAGGCTCCGCGCCCGAGGTAGGCGGTCAAGAATGCTGCGGGGATTACGATGTGTTCCGTCGACAAGGAACTCATAGTGAAGGTGCGGTCCCGTCGCCAGGCCCGTGGCGCCAACGGTGCCTATGGTTTGACCCTGATCGACCCGCTGCCCCTTCTTGACCAGTCGCTTGTGGAGGTGGAGGTATCGGGTGACGATATTGCCGTCGTGTTTGACGAATACGAAGTTCCCGTTGCTGCGGCTGAAGCCCGATTCTATGACCCTGCCATCTCCGGAGGAGTACACCGGAGTGCCGGTCGGTGCGCCATAGTCGACACCCCGATGCGGCCTCACCACTCGGGCGATCGGGTGCATGCGGCGCATGTTGAAGTTCGACGTCACCCTAGTGAAGTCTAATGGTGCTCTGAGGAAGGCTTTGCGCATGCTGACGCCATCCGAACTGTAGTACCCTGCTCTGCCACTCGAGTCCACAAACCGAAATGCAGAGTAACGTCGGCCATCGTTGATGTATTCGGCAGCGATGATGTCACCCTCTCCGATTTTCTCTCCATCAACGTAGCGTTCCTCGTAGAGCACGCTGAAAACGTCACCTTTGCGTGGATCAAGCGCAAAATCGATCACACCTCCGAAGACGTTCGCCAACTCGAGAATTGTCGCGTGTGAGACGCCTGAGTCGATGCCCGCCTCAAAGAGCGAGCTTTGGACCACAGCGTGGCGAAAAGCTTCCCGGACTTCTGGTTCCTTCAACTCTGACAGCATCCTGAAACCAGCACCCTCCTTCCTGAACAGGGTGGTCTCAGTGGGTGATTTGGCGAATCGCAACTCGATCAGGCGATGGGCTTCATCGGTCGTGAACTGCAAGGTTTGGCTCGGAAACACGTCCCGAAGCGCCTCCGCGGCTAGGTCGACATCCAAGAGAGCTTGCAGGTCAGCCCCACTCAATCCAGCACGCGCAAACACCAAGGACATGTTGTCGCCACGAGATATGGTGACGGTCGTTGTCTGGAAACCGTCTGATCCATGACGCGCCGCCCTCTGCTCAGCTGCGACCAGTCGGTCGCCTTGGG
>JAGWVZ010000818.1 GCA_018970625.1 Myxococcales bacterium
CCGACCAGCCCGGCGATTATACGGGCGGCCTGGTGGACATTGCTTCGCGCGCATACCCCGAAGAATTCACGCTGGAGCTGGGTGTATCGGTATCGGGCGATACCCAGACCACATTCCGGCGCAGTGTGCAGGACCAGCCGGGTTCTCTGGACTGGCTGGGATTCGATGATGGTAACCGTGCCATACCGGACGAGGTTCCTGACGATATCCGCGTCGATACCGGCGGTGAAATTGACTCGGCGGGACTGGAAAATATCGCCGAGAGCTTTCGTAACGAATGGCTTCCGTCGGAACGCCTGTTGCGGCCGAACCTGACGCTGCAGGGACAGGCCGGCGATCAGATCGAGACTCGACGGGCTGGAAAACTCGGCTACCTGCTCTCGTTCCGCTACAGCAATCGAATGGAGCGACGGGGACCGACGACGATTCGGAATGTGACGCTCGACCGGGATGGTGAGGGCGTCACGAGTATTGAGGCACTGGAAGCGGAGCGCATTCGCAACCGGGTTTTGTGGGGCCTTCTCGGGACCATGACGTGGACACCTGCCGAGCGCCACGACCTGTCGCTTGTCACGATGTGGAACCAGTCCGGTAACGGATTTACCGAGGTGGTGGAAGGAGAGGCCGACGAAGAAGCGGATTTCATTCGTCGCACCCAGCTGCAGTGGATTCAACGCAGCGTTCTGTTCACCCAGTTGATGGGCTCGCACCGTGGCCTGCCGGTGGACTCGGATATTGAATGGAAACTCGCCTGGTCACGAGCCGTTCGCGACGAACCCGACACCCGCTTTCTGGTGCAGGTCGGCGAAGGGGTAATCTGGCGCCCCAATCCGGGCTCCGGCGAGCGATTCTTTGCCTCGATGGAGCAGCAGGACTGGTCGGGCGGTCTGGACTGGACGTTGCGCCCCTCACTCAACGTGACGCTGAAGGCCGGCACCCTCAATCAATTCAGCGAGCGCACATTCGACTCGCGGCGGTTCCGTTACCGCGCAGATTCCTTTGATACCCGCACGCTGCCCGCAGACGAGATATTTACGCCCGAAAATATCGGCGAGACCGTATTTATTTCGGAGGTTACCCAGGCCACAGACAGTTATGGGTCCACCCAGCGAACACATGCCGGGTTCGGCATGGTGGACTGGAACCTGTCACAGCGTTTCCGGCTTATCGCAGGCGCGCGCTACGAGAGTTTCATTCAGACGATTGAGGCGCAGTCACCGTTCGCGCAGTCAGGATCGTCTGTCGACGACGAGCGTCGGGTCGATAACGACGTCATGCCATCGGGCTCATTCGTGGTGACCCTGCAACCCGAACGTATGTTCCTTCGCACGGCCTACTCGATGTCCGTCGCCCGCCCGCAGGTGCGCGAGATCGCACCGTTCGTATTCCAGGATTATGTACGGCGACGCACGGTCACCGGTAACCCGGATCTGGCGCGCACGCTGATTCACAATGGTGACATCCGCTGGGAATGGTTCCCGACGCGCACCGAACTGTTCGCCGTGACCCTGTTTGTGAAGCAGTTTGAGGCTCCGATTGAGTCGCTACTGGTGGATGTGCGGGGAAATGTATCGTACGCGAACGTCGAATCAGCCACGAATCTGGGCGCTGAGTTCGAGGGCAGATATTCATTTGGTAACCTTCATGATCGGCTGGAAGGCATGACGATCGGTGCCAACGTGGCGCTGGTACGTTCACGCGTACGTCTGCCCGAGTGCGATCCCATTCGCAGCACCGAAACAGACTGCGCTGCGCCCA
>JAGWVZ010000819.1 GCA_018970625.1 Myxococcales bacterium
TGAGACAACACCCTTGTTGCCGTGCCGCCCAGCCATCTTGTCGCCAACCTGAAGTTTACGCTTCACGGCCACGTAGACCTTCACCATCTTGATGACGCCGGGACCGAGCTCGTCGCCCTTCTGCAACTTCTGGATGCGTTCCTCTGTACGAACGCGAATCTCCTGAATCTGCTTCTCAAGCGACTTGAGAATGTTGTCACGACGGGTCTCGCGTTCCGGCTCCTCGGATACCTGGATCGACTTCCAGAGTCGGCGCTGAACGCCGTCCAGTGCGTCACGGGAAAGCAGCGTACCGCGCTTCAGAAGCACCTTCTTCCGATCATCGATCAGGTCAGACGCGAGGGTCTGCCCTTCCAGAATTTCGCGCACGCGACGATAAGCCGCATCACGGAGAATATTGATCTCGTCGTTCTCGTCTTTCAACAACGACTTCTCTTCCTCTTCCAGGATCGCCCGTGAGCGCTCATCCAGATCGATGCCCTTGCGACTAAACACCTTCGCGCCGATCACGATCCCGCGGGTTCCAGGCGGCATGCGTAGCGAAGTATCTCGCACATCGCCGGCCTTTTCACCAAAGATGGCGCGCAAGAGTTTCTCCTCAGGAGACAACTGAGTCTCGCCCTTGGGCGTAATCTTGCCGACGAGAATGTCTCCCGATGCCACTTCCGCACCGATACGAATGATTCCGGAGTGGTCGAGGTTCAGAAGCGCCTCATCACCCACGTTGGGGATGTCGCGCGTGATCTCTTCCTTACCCATCTTCGTGTCACGAGCGGTGCACTCGTACTCCTCGATATGAACAGACGTGAACACATCTTCCTTCACAACACGCTCGTTGATCAGGATGGAGTCCTCATAGTTGTATCCGTTCCACGGCATGAACGCGACCAGAACGTTCTGACCAAGCGCCAGCTCGCCGCGGTCCGTCGACGGACCGTCAGCGATCACGTCGCCTTTGCGCACACGATCACCAGCCCGGACGATCGGCTTCTGGTTGATGCAGGTGCTCTGATTGGAACGCTGGTATTTCACCAGCTTGTAGATATCAGGGCGTGTTGAGATCTCCTCATCATCAGAGTCCGCCTTGATGACGATGCGGCCAGCGTCAACCGACTCCACTACGCCGTCGTAGCGAGCGACCGATGTAACACCCGAGTCGCGGGCGACAGCGCGCTCCATGCCAGTTCCGACCAGCGGCGCAGATGTACGCGTCAGCGGTACCGCCTGTCGCTGCATATTCGAACCCATGAGCGCCCGGTTGGCGTCATCATGCTCCAGAAACGGAATCAGCGAGGCAGCTACCGAGACCAACTGGTTCGGCGACACGTCCATCAGCGTAACAGCCTCGCGCGGCAGGAACGCGGGCTCGCCATTACTACGGCAAGCGACCACCTCATCAGCGAAGTACCCACTCTCATTGATAGGGGTCGCCGCCTGAGCGATGTTGTTGCGCTCCTCTTCAAGGGCAGAGAACCAGGAGACGTTCTCCTGAGGTTTGCCGTCGATGACTTTTCGATACGGCGATTCGATAAATCCGTATTCGTTCACCCGGGCAAAGGTCGCCAGAGAAGCAATGAGGCCGATGTTCGGGCCTTCAGGGGTCTCAATCGGGCAGATGCGGCCGTAGTGAGTCGTATGAACATCGCGCACCTCGAAACCAGCGCGCTCACGAGTCAGACCGCCGGGCCCCAGTGCCGAAAGACGACGCTTGTGCGTCACTTCCGACAGGGGGTTGGTCTGATCCATGAATTGCGAC
>JAGWVZ010000820.1 GCA_018970625.1 Myxococcales bacterium
CTTCCGACAGTTGCGTCCACTTGTCGAATAGCCACGCGAGGTCTTCCTGCGCAGCCTTGAGCGACTTCTGCAAGCCCGCGACGTCGACCTTTTCGCCTGTTGTCCAGGTGTCAGGCGACGAGAGCGTCTCATTCAATGCGGTCAGCTCGGCTTCGCGTGCTGCGATTCGGCTCTCGATTTTCTCTAACTCCGTTCTTGTGCGCTTCGTTCGTTTCGAGAGTTCCTGCCTGAACTCTGCTTCCTGACGTTTGCGATCACGACGGTCGACCGACGCCGAGTCGGCTGCCGTGCTGGTTGAGCCGCCAGATGCAGGGGCATCTGCGCCCTGTAACAATTCCTTTCGTTTCCAGGCGTAATACTCGTAATCGCCGTCGTAGCTGGTGGCCTGTCCGGCTTCGACGTGCACCACACGGGTGGCGACCGAGTTAATGAAGTGGCGGTCGTGTGAAACGAACAGGATGGTACCTTTATAAGCCTTGAGTGATTCCTGCAGCACATCTCGGCTGGTCATGTCGAGGTGATTGGTGGGTTCGTCGAGCAGCAGAAAATTCGTCGGCTGCAGGAGCATTCTGGCGAGAGCTACACGATTACGCTCGCCACCTGACAGCACGCTAACCTTCTTTTGCACGTCGTCGCCCGAAAACAGAAAGGCGCCCAGAATGCCACGGCACAGGGGATTAGTGTCCACGGTCGCCGCTGCTTCCATGGATTCGAGCACGGTGTGTCGCTCGTTGAGTTCGTCCACCTGATGCTGACCGAAGTAGCCGGGGACCACTTGATGGCCGAGCTCTACCTCACCGCGATCGGCGGCGAGACGTCCGGTAATGATCTTGAGCAGCGTTGTCTTGCCCGCGCCATTGGGACCGACCAGCGCGACGCGCTCACCGCGGAGCACCTCCATGTTCACGTCGTGATAGACGACGTTTTCGCCGAAGCTTTTGGCGACGTGACGGGCTGCGCAGATCAGGCGCCCAGGTGCCGGAGCTTCCGAGAAGCGGAAGCCGCGCATCTTCTTTCGTTCGTCGGGGGTCTCAATACGCTCAAGCTTCTCGAGCATCTTCACCCTCGACTGCACCATCGCAGCCTTTGACGCCTTCGAGCGAAAACGGTCGATAAGCTCCAGTTGCTCCCTGATATACCGGTCTTGTGCGTCCTTTTGCCTGGCCAGCAGAGCATGGCGTTCTTCGCGGGCCTTCATGTAGGAGTCGTATCCGCCGGGATGCACATGCAGTCCGTCCAGCTCGAGTGCTGCGGTCTCGTTCACCAGCCGATTCAGAAAATAGCGGTCGTGAGAGATGATGATGACCGTGCCTTCATAGGAACCCAGAAAACCCTCCAGCCACTCCAGACTCGGTACATCCAGGTGATTGGTGGGCTCGTCCATGAGCAGCAGCGCCGGGCGTTGTAGCAGCAGCTGAGCCAGCACCAGACGGACCTTCCAGCCACCCGACAGTTTGCGCGAGGAGAGTTGCCAACGCGTCTCCTCGAAGCCCATCCCGCGTAGAATCTCCTGCGCCCGGGCCCGCAGCGAATAACCGCCGTTCACCCGGAAATTCTCGCTCAACTCACCGAGCTCGTTTGCGGCTTTGTCCTGAAGGGCGCCCGACAGAGCGCCGCTGGCCAGCTCTGTCGTGAGTTCCCGGATACGGGCTTCCATGCGCAGCAGGTCACGGCGTCCTGCGAGGACGAATTCGACAACGGACACGTCGTCGATGTCTCCTACCTCCTGAGGGAGCAATCCAATCGCGGCCCCAG
>JAGWVZ010000821.1 GCA_018970625.1 Myxococcales bacterium
CGCGGTGGGCCAGGGCGCGCTCGAAGAAATCGAGCTCCGATGCCTGCAGTTGGGCGCCGGCATGCTGATCTTCGGACAGGACCTCGACCCCGGTCAGTCCCGCTCGATCACCGACCGTACCCAGCTGCTGGTCATCGACCGCACGCAGCTGATTCTGGACATCTTTGCGCAGCGGGCACAGAGCCGGGTTGGAAAGCTGCAGGTCGAGCTGGCGCAGCTCAAGTATCGTCTGCCTCGCCTTAGCTCGCGCAACACCGGCATGAGCCGGCTCGCGGGCGGCATCGGCGGACGTGGTCCGGGTGAAACCAAGCTCGAAATTGACCGCCGCCGCGCCAGAGACCGTATTCGAATGCTCGAAAAGGCAGTCGACCGATTGGGCAACGAACGTCAGCTCCGCCGCAAAAATCGAACGGTCAATCAGCTGCCCGTCGTGTCGATTGTAGGGTACACCAACGCCGGTAAATCGACGCTGCTGAACACCCTCACCCAGTCAACCGTGCTGAGCGAAAACAAACTGTTCGCCACGCTCGACCCGACCTCTCGGCGGCTGCGGTTCCCACACGAACGAGAGATCATCCTGACCGACACTGTCGGCTTTATCCGAGACCTGCCCGAAGAGCTGCGCGAGGCGTTTCGGGCCACCCTCGAAGAGCTGGCCGACGCAGACCTGTTGCTGCACGTCGTCGACGCATCGGATCCCTCGTGGCAAGAACACGTGCGCTCTACCGAGCGCATTCTCGCTGACCTGAAACTCGACGAAACCCCGCGTCTGCTGGTGTTCAACAAGGCAGACCGCACCAGCGAGTCGCAGCGCGCTGACATTCTGCTCACGCATGAAGGCATCTTCGTATCGGCCATTCAGCGCGAGTCCACGCGTCAGCTGCTCGACGAAATTGATCGCTGGCTGCTCAACAACGGGTTTGCTCGAATGGTCGGCGATCCCGAACGCGACGATGACGACGACGCGTGGGCCGAACAGGACGATGACGACGACCTCATGGTCGCTCCTGAACAGGAACCCACAAGCGATGGTGCTGAGGACGACGAAGAAGAATGACCACGATGGCCTTGCGCTCAGCGCTCTCTGTATTCCTTGTGCTGATGATTGCCTGCCAGACCGGCACCGTGTCTTCGCCGGCAGCCCACAACGCCGAACCAGTCGATGGGGCACGCCTCTGGTCACGCAACTGCTCGACCTGTCACGGAACGCTCGGCGCCGGCGATGGCCCGCTGGCCGCAGGCAACGGTGCACCGTCACTGACGGGCCCCGAGGCAGCTGAACGACTGACAGAGACCGTGATCGAAGCGATGATTCGCAACGGAAGACGCGGAATGCCTGCCTTCCGTCATCTGGATGACGCGGAAGTACAGGCATTGGTCGCTCACGTGAGGCACCTCATGACCGCCGCCGACGTGCAGCCGGTTCCACCACCCACCTCAGGCTCAGGCACGCCGTCACCTGTCGATGCCAATGTACCCGCGCCGGACCCTGTTCCCTCCCGGACTTTGCAAGGCCCACCGTGAAAGAGACAACCGGAACCGGCACCCTCGCCGAGTCATTCGTTCAGGAGCGTGAGCTCGCAGGGTATCGCTACCCGCTCGACGAGACCGTCGCCGCGCTTCAATCCACGCCGGTGGTGGTGCTGGCAGGTGCCTTTGGCTCCTGGCTCTCTCTGGTGCTCACCGACATTCAGGAGCGACTGAAGCGACCTCTGGTGGTGATCGTCCCCAAAGCAGACGAAGCGCGCAC
>JAGWVZ010000070.1 GCA_018970625.1 Myxococcales bacterium
AAAGCGGAGTGGACGATTATCCAGCGCGCTGGGGAGTCGAAATCCGTGCTCAACGAGGGTCTCTTTTCGGGCGCGATCGCCACGGTACATGCCCCCAATCTGCGAGACCGATACGTGAGATTCGTCGATAAAGAGCAGCCAGTCGCTGGGAAAATAATCCAGCAGACAGGGTGGCGGTTCCCCTTCGTTGCGACCTGTCAGGTGTCGGCTATAATTTTCGATGCCGTTGCAAAACCCCGCTGTTTCAATCATTTCCAGGTCGAAGGTCGTGCGTTGTTCCAGTCGCTGCGCCTCAATAAGGCGCATATCGGCCCGATATTCTTCGAGTCTCTGTCGTAGCTCGGCCTTGATACTGGTTACGGCAGCCTGTTTACGGTCGGGCGTGACCACGTAGTGACTGCCCGGATAAATGGGCACCTTGTCGAGCTCCCGGATGATGGTACCCCGCAAGGGATCGAACTCGGCAATGCGCTCGATTTCGTCACCGAAAAATTCGATGCGAATCGCAGACATTTCTTCGTAGGCGGGAAATACCTCGACCACATCTCCACGAACGCGAAAGGTACCACGGTGAAAATCGGCTTCACCCCGATCATACTGAATGGACACGAGCTTACGAAGCAGCGTATCGCGGTTCATCTCCTGACCGCGCTCCACCATGGCCAGCATGCCATAGTAGGCTTCGGCGCTTCCGATGCCGTAAATACAGGACACACTGGCAACGATAATGACATCGCGACGCTCCAGCAGCGAGCGGGTGGCCGAGAGCCGCATGCGGTCGATGGCGTCATTGATGGTGGAGTCTTTCTCGATGTAGGTATCCGAGGAAGGCAGGTACGCCTCGGGCTGATAATAATCGTAAAAAGAGACGAAATATTCGACCGCATTATAGGGAAAGAACTCCTTGAATTCCTGATACAGCTGGGCCGCAAGGGTCTTGTTGTGCGCCAGAATCAATGTCGGGCGCTGCACCTGTGCGATGACGTTGGCCATGGTGAAGGTTTTGCCCGAGCCGGTTACACCCAGCAGCACCTGATCACGGTCACCGCGCTGCAGACCCTCCACGAGCTCCCGAATCGCAGTGGGCTGGTCGCCGGTGGGCGTAAACTCCGCCACGAGCTCGAACGGGTTGGAGTTGGGACCGGGAGATTTCTGAAAGGCCATGACCGCATCCAGAGAACAGCTTGGATTGAACAGGTGTGCAGGTATAGTCGCGCACCCACTCTGGCGCAAGCGGACGTGCACCGGCGAACGGTTCACTCGTTGTGGCCGAGCACGGGACGGCGCTCCAGGGCGAAGACCACGTCGGCACCAGCGCAGCCTGCTGGCGGTGGCACGGTGTGAAGTAGTGGCCACCGCGGAACAAAACGTCAGAAATGCGACATCGAACAGGAAGTGACGTAGGGTGGCGCGTGGCGGTCAATCTGTACCGCCGCCCTGCCCGCAGGCGTGGATTCGCATGACAGAAACCCGGAACAAAGCACCATCGCCCGCCCGGGTGGCCATAATGCGCGTGGTCATCCTGCTGGTCATGGTATCGGCGATGGTGGTGGTGATGCGTCGGCCCGAGCTGCAGGCGTGGCTGAACGTGGATGCGATCCGGGCCGCGCGCGAGCAGCTGGGGGTGTGGGCGTACCCGGTGTACGTGGGTGTGTTCGGGTTGCTGATTGGCCTCTGGGTTCCGGGTGCGATTCTGCTGGTGGCCGGGCCGCCGATTTTCGGGACTGCCGGCGCGATGGTCATGAACTACCTGACGGCAAATGTGGCCGGCGCGGTTGGCTTTCTGATCGCGCGCCACGTCACCGGGCAGTCGATTCACACCGTTCTGGAAGAGCGTATTCCGTCGTATGCGCGCTACCGCAGAATGATGGAACGTCGCGGGCTCGAGACGGTGCTGTATCTGCGGATTGTGCCGACGCCTTTTGCGCCGGTCAGCTATCTGGCCGGTGTGTCTCCGGTGTCGTTCTGGCAGCATACGGTGGCGACGGCCGGTGGTATTTTGCCGGGTAGTCTGGCCTTGTCGTTTCTTTCGGGGACGGTGTGGGAGACGGGGACGTCAGATGGCTGGCGTGCGATGATGAATCCGCAGCTGCTGCTGGCGGTGGTGATATTCCTGCCGGCGCTGATGCTGCCCCGGCTGGTGCGCTACGGTCGTCGACGATGGGGCTGGTTTGGCGGCGAGCAGGCCGACGAGCAGGATTCGCCGTCGTGACCGTCGAAGAAACGACACCGACGCTGCGAACGAGCACGCGCGACGTGCAATTTTTTGACGTGCGCGATAGGAGAGCCATGGTGAACGACCCCGGTCGACATGCGGGTTGGCCCCCATGTCATTCCTGCAGTCCGGTTTCTGCGAGCGCCGAATGATCATCGAGTGCCCTGCGTGCCAGTCCCGCTATCGTATCCGTGAGGAGAAGCTCCCTGCGGCGGGCGGAAACATCAAGTGCCCGAGCTGCGCCCACGTGTTTTTTGTCGCGCGTGAGGCAGCCCCGGTAGCGCCGGCGCCGCCGGTCGCCGCGTCGGGCGCGTCGGGCCAGACCGACCCGAACGGATGGTCGCAAATCCCGCTGGGAGACTCTCCGCCTGCGGAGGCGGCAGCTCCGTCCCCGGCGGGTGCAACGCTCGCCATGGCAGCGGTCAGCGATCCGGGCGCTGCGAAGGCGTCGCCGTCACCGGCTGCGGCCCCCGCAAGCGACAGCGGCCCCCGAAAGTGGAAGCTCCGGAACGCCGTGGGGCTGGTGTACGACTTCACCGACACCGAGCAGCTGGTGAAGTGGCTCGGGACCAAGGACAGCCACGACGGCATGCAGGCATCCGATGATGCGGGGGTCTCCTTCCGGGATTTGTCGGAATTCGCGGCGCTGCGTGACGTGCGCCCCCTGCGTAAAACGATGATGGGGCTGCCGGCCGTCTCGGCGCCGCCGGTCCCTGCGACAGCATCAACGGGCTCACCGGCCACCCGTACCGGCGACCAGACCACTGAAGTGCAGGCTGCGCTCGCCAACCCGGCGTTGCAGACGACGGCGGCGGCCAGCCAGGGAAGTGCCGCACGCCCGGCCGAACAGGCAGTCATGCAGCTTCAGGCGCAGGCTCGGCTTGATCAGGCCCGCAAAGCGCGTGGCGCCGACGTCTCGCAGCCAGTCAAGACTGACAAGCCCGCCGCAAAGGCGGGCGGCAAGGCCGCGTCGCGCCTGCCAACCAACAACCTGCGCCGCGATCGCACCGAGGAGCAGGGTAGTTGGCTGGGGCTTATCGGTGTGCTCTCCATTCCGCTTGTGATCGCTGGCATTGTGCAAGTCACCGGACTCTTTGACTTTCGCCAGTTGTTCGGTGGACAGCGAGAGCAGGCCGGCGTTCTTCCGCTCCCCGGAAACAGCCTGCCAGCTGTCGACCAGAGTGAGGGCGAGAATCAGTATGTTCAGGCAGTGAACCTGACCCCGGCACAGCAGGCGGTCATGGCCATCGACGCTGCGGCTGCCGCGGTGTCGCAGGAACGCTTCGAAGAGGCCGTCGGACACCTGGAGCGCGCCGCGTTCCTGACTCCGGACCGGGTTGAGCTGCAGTGCCAGCTGGCCGACCTCTATGAACGCACCTCACGCCCGGCCGACGCGGCTCGCACGCGGGCCCGCTGCAACGGAACCGACGCAGCTGCCGGGTCGGGAGCGGCCTTGCCCACAGACGGTAGCGCAATCGTTGCAGAAGGTAGCGCCGCAGCCCAGGAAGGGAGCATGGCTCCCGGAGTGGCTCCTGACTGACCGCCCGAAGTCTCTGGCTTCGGCCTCACATTCGGATATCCCGTGGAGATTCGCTGCCCTTCCTGCGAAACCGCCTACGTCTTTGACACCAGCCCCTTCGGGCCTGACGGGGTCAACGTGCGCTGCCCGGCCTGTCAGGCCGTTTTTCGTGCGGCGCCGGCGGTTCCACAGCTGCTCGTAGTCTGGTACGCGCTGCGCCCCACCACCGGCTTGACCCAGGAAGCCACGGGCATGGCCGAGCTGCAGCGTCTGGCGATGCAGGGACACGTCGTTGGCGATGACCTCATCAGCAATGACCGCGTCAACTGGCAACGGGCCGATACCCTTCCGTCGCTGCGTCCGTTTTTCCCGGCCCAGCCATCACTCGGGCGAAGTCCCGACGCTGCCACCACCGCGGCTCGTCTGTCGCAGACAGGTTCGCACGAGTCGTTTCCCCGCCCAGGCCGGGTTGCGCAGATCACCGAGGGAGCCACGAGCGTCGCGGCTGCACCCATGGTTGCTGCGCCGACGAGCGCTTCGCCATGGCCTGAACGGCACGCCACAAGCCCTGCGACACGATCGCATCCTCGGGAACCTCACCCGTCGCCGCGCTCGACGATGCATCCACTCGCAACATGCACCCGCTCTCTGACGAGCAGGTAGGCGGCGAGCCCGTCGGTCGCATCACGTCGGCCACCACCACCATTGCCCCACGCACAACCGCGCCCATCCGGGACGATGGACGGGTGACCACGGCCGCTTCACCGGCCACCATTGCCTCGCAGCGGTTACACCCGGTCGAACAGGTCACCTCACCCACCCCTTCATTACCTCACTCGGTGCCCTCCCCGTCACCCGTCGCACGGCAGGACAACCCTGCATTTTCCACCTCTCAATTCTCGGTCGCTCCTGATCCGCACGCGTTTGTGCCGGCCGCACACGCTGCAGCAGTGCCCGCCCCCTTCGCTCCACAGCAACCGTCGCCGGCCACGCCTGTCATGCATCCGTCAACCGCTGCTTCTGCCACGCACGCGATGGCCGTGCACGAGGTTGAAGCCGCCGTCATGCGGAGCACGCAACCGCAATCGCGAGACCCTGTGCCAGCTTTCGCGGCACCTGGTCCCGCGCCACTCCCACCTGCATCCTTGGCGTCACCGTGGCAGGAACCCGCGCCTGCAACTGGCCTGTCAGCCATGACGCAGACGATGCGAGCCACACCCGAGACCCGGCCACCCGTCGCTGCCGCACCGCCGATTGCACCACCTACGCCGGTCACCTCGGCGCCAGCACAGGTGTACGCTGCGCCAGCCGTCCCGCACCTTCAGACCACGGAACCAGCTTCGGCGACTATCCCGCAACAGGTGTTGCGCCCCGACGCGCCAACGTCACCGCCGGCGACCCCTCGCCCGGCCCAGCAGCTCAAGGCGCTTCGGCCGGATGGTTCGCGTGCCTTGCCCGACCGCTACACCCTGGGTCGTTCCGGGCTCGACGACAATAACGACGAGTGGCGCGTGGGCGACAAACCCATGGATTTGCCTCACGAACCCGGCGATGGACGCGCTCCTCGCAGCGAAACCCTTGATGTGCCGCAGCTGCCGGGCACCAAACCGCTCTACAAAGTGCTCGCGGTGGCCGGACTGATCGCGGTCGTGGCTGTGGCTGCCATTGTCTTGAGCCGTCCGTCGTCACAGACCGCACCCGAATCCGACGCCGAAGGCAGCACGTCCAGCGATGGGGTCGCCGCTGCCACCGACGCCGGCGCCACCCTCGCCGGGCAGCTCGCCGCAGACGGCAGCAGCGAAGGCTCGGCATCGTCCGCCGACGGCTCGGCTGCCGAAGCATCAGCCGGCGAGGCCTCGGCAGCCGAAGCCAGCGCTGCTGCACCCCCAACCGCCGCCGTCACACCCGACGCGAGGCCCCGAACCGAAGCCGCTCCGACACGCCGACCCGCTCCGGCGCAACCTGCCGAAGACGACTACGACGCCCTGATGGAACGTGCCGAGCGTGCTCTTTCGGCCCGCCGATACAACGACGCCGTCGACCTCTTTGCAGAGGCCGCCGAACAGTCGAACCGGGCCGAGGCGCACGTCGGTGCAGGGCGGGCCTATGCCGGACTGCGCCAGTGGCACGTGGCCGCGGCCCGTTTTCAACGCGCGATCGACCGCAACCCGCGCTACATGCCCGCGTGGTATGAGCTCGGCAACGCCCGAAGCCAGAGCGGAGACACCGCCGGAGCCGTGGCCGCGTGGCAACGCGTCGTCGACGAATCACGTGACCAGCAGCTGGTGCGCCGAGCGCAATCCGCCATCGACGGCGCGCAGTGAGCACCCGGTATCACGCGTAGGCGCTCCTGCCGCGGCGACCCACGTGCAGCAATCGCGCGAAGGCCTGACGCGAATCCGGGAACAAGCCGACGCCCTGTCTGCGTTAGCGCCTACACCACGTTCGATTCTGAGGCCGCACAAGTGATGCCCTCCCTGACCCTCTCGTTCCTGCTCGCCATCGTGCCCGTGCTGGCGGCTTTCGGGTTGCGCTCGGCGGTCATACGGCATGCGTCTGGCCGTGGCCGCACCGAGCAGACCGTGGCGTCATCGAAGGGCGCCATGTTCGGCGCGTCGCTGGTGCTGGGTGGTATCGGAGGCGTGGTATTTGCCGTCGCCCTGCAACTGCCCCTGCCGTCTACGCTCGCGGGCAATCCATGGGCCCCGGTGTACTGGGATTTTGTAGTCGCCGGCCCAGCGCTCGAAGAGCTGGGAAAAGGCCTGGTGCTGATGTTTCTTTTTGGTGCTGGAAGGGTGTATTCACGTGCCGACGGGCTTGTTCTGGGCATTGGAGCCGGAGTCGGGTTTGCGGCGCTCGAGACCATGACCGCGTTCGTCATCTCCGAGAACGCCGGCGACGCCGAGGGGTGGTGGACGGCAGCAATCATACGGGTGTTCTTTGGCGCCACCGTTCATGCGGGCGCGACCGGTGCCATGGGCATGGTGCTGGGGCATTTGCAGGGCTGGCGTACGCCTGTGCGCGGGCTTTTGACCCTGACGGGCGCGTACGCAGTCGGCTGGTCGGTGCACGCCTCGTGGAACAGCCTCATGCTGCTGGGCGGCCTCACGGGCTCGGTGGCTCCGCGGGTGGTCGCCCTGCTGATTCCAGCAGGCATCATTGTGGTGGTGATGCGCTCGCTGCATCACGACCTGGAGCGTCGGCCGCCGGCCTCAGATGCTGATCAGGTGACCTGACTTGCGCTTCTTGGTGAGCAGGTAGAACTCATTGTGCCGATTGGGCTCGGTCTCAATGGCGCTGCGGTTCTCGACGATGACACCACCACTACGCAACCCTTCGATTTTATTAGGGTTGTTAGTCAGAAGCCGCACGGAGTGCACACCCAGCAGGTGCAACATCGCGGCGGCGACGTCGTAGGTACGCAGGTCGTCATCGAAGCCCAGGTGCTGGTTGGCCTCGACGGTGTCAAAACCGCGCTCCTGCAGGCTGTAGGCCTTGATCTTGTTGGCCAGGCCAATGCCACGACCTTCCTGGCGCATGTACAGGATGATGCCGGCCGGCAGCTCAGCGATGGTGTCGATCGCCAGCTCGAGCTGAGCGCGACAATCGCACTTGAGCGATCCGAATACGTCGCCGGTAAGACATTCCGAGTGAATACGGGCAGCCACGCCGGATTTTCCGGCGACGTCGCCGTGCACCAGCGCGACGTGATCTTTACCGTCGCGGTTGTTTCGGAACGCGACCATTTCAAAGTCGCCGTGACGGGTCGGAAGCTTGGCGCGCGCAAACACTTCGACTTCGAGCCCGTCGGGCAGCCGAAGGCGTTCGCCTGGGGTTCCGGTGAACATTTCCATACTGGGTGCAAGCTGAGCGGGGGGCATGCAAGGTCTCCGGTCAGGAGCAGACGCTACTGCATGAGCGTCTCGCATAACAGAATCAAACCGTTTCACCGCGCGACGGATTCCCGCGCGCTCGTTGATCGGTGGTTTCTGGCCCGGACCCGGTACAGTTACCGACTCAGACGCAGACTTGTCTATGATGCGCGAGCCTCGAACCGGGATGCGTTGCAGGTCATGAAAAGTCGCTCACGAGACTGAATTTGCTGCTGCAGCGCTTCCATGACGAGATCGTGCATGCGCGAGATGTCGTAGTGCATGGCGTGATAGTAGCGCTGACGCTCTTGCGCGTGGATAATGGCCGGCGAGTAGCCGTTGGCCACCAGAATCTGGTTGGCGACCATGCGTGCGACGGCCGCCGAGTACTTGTTGAACGGCCAGATCTGCGTCAGGCGATAGTGCACCTGAATGGCGATCTGTATCGGGTGCTTCATGTCGCTCCATCGCTCGATGTCGCGGCATAGCAGGCGCAGCTCGGCCTCGACGTCGTCGGCGTCGATGACGTCGTGCTTGTAGTTCTCGGTGGCGCCTTCCTCGCTGCGCCAGATCTCGCGCCCACTCAGACCCGTCAGGATCTCGTGGTATCCCAGCAGCGTCTCGAACGTGATGGGGGTGCGCTGAAACGCCTGATCGTTGAGTGTATCGATGGCGCGCCTAAACCGGCGGATGGTCCGCAGCATGACGTCGTCGCAGTAGTCATCACCGTCACAACCCCGCAGCGCACGACGAAGATCGCTCTCGGTGACGCAAATGCCTTCCAGCGCCAGCTCGTGATAGAGCCAGCTCAGCACAAAGCGCTGCCTGAAGTCACGACGCACGGCTTCGGGTGCACGGCGTTCGGCCGCGAGCACAGCATCAAGACGATCATCGAGCTGAATATAATGCAGGTGCATGAAGCCTCCACGTGCGTTGCGTCTACGATGGCGCGCTTCCCTTCGTGCCCGACCGCTCGCATCGCCGCAGAGTGTTCCTTGACTTGCCCTCGCATCGTTAGCGGCGTTCCAGACCGGGTCAAGACGCCGAACGCAGATTTTTGCCAGACCCCGCACATTTGTGAGGACGCCGCCGCGGGTGGATCATGCGCTGGCGCGACTGGGCTACTTCCCCAGCTGCGACCGCGCCCTGCGCTGAAAATCAACGACGAAGTACACCACCAGCACAGCCGAAATGGCGATGCAGCCGAACACGATCGTCCAGAACGGGAGCGGTGGCACCTCGACGTTCATGCCAAACAGACCGGACACGATCGCGAAACTCACCGCGACAATGCTCAACTGCGAAAATCGCTGCTGGAACGCGCGATCCAGCTCGTTGCTCATGCGCTCCAGGCGGGTCTGTTCCATCGTGTTTCTGGTGCGAATGCGCTGCTGCATGATCGACGCCAGATCGTAAAGCTCCCGAATCTCGGTACGCACCTCACCCACGAGGTTGGCCGTACCCAGCACGCGCCGAACGCTCCGGTAAAACTGTCGATACTCTGTTAGCCCACCGCAGTCGTCGCCTACCAGCTGAATCGCCAGCCGCGTGGAACGTCGCACCAGACTCAACACCCGCTCAATATCCTGCTGATCCTGTTCATCCTGCCGGTTGTGCCGATCGCGCCGACTCTCGTTCGACTCACCTTTGGGAACGTCGCTATTCTCCTGTGCGAACTTGACTGCGGCCAACGTAATCGACGCATCGCGTGCCAGACGCGCCAGCGACGCCCGCTCGGCGCGAGCCAGCAGGTGCAGCGCCAGCATGAGCCCCTCGAACACGCTCGGCCACGTGCGCACCTCGAACGAGTCCGACGGCTCCAGACAGTCGAACTGCGGCCACGAAACGCTGAGCACACCCTCGTGGCTTGCCACCAGCACCCGGTTGCCCCGCGGCTGCCACTGCTCTTCCATCGCGCCAATGCCCGGCGGCGGCTCATTGTCGGGGCGAAGCGCGTGCCCCACCAGAAACAGCGCCCTGTCCATCTCTTCACGGTCGGCCGCGTGCGCCAGCACCACCGTCGAGTGATGGAACGCGTACTCCGAACGCACCACCCGTAAGCCATCCTTCCGCAGACCACCCAACAACCATTGCACCACACCGTCGAGCGGCACCACCGGCGATGCGTGGCCAAAGGGGCACATCGTCTCGCGCCACGTCGCCCGCCACTCCTCGGGCAACGGGTCGCCGAAGCACCACAGCCCGTGCCACCGCACCCCCTCGGCGTTCACGCGACCATGCAGCAGCCGCAGCGTGTTCAGGCGCAACGACAACGCATCGACGTCGATGCATGCGCACTGCTCGTTGTTCCAGTGAAACCAGAACAACATGTAAGCCACGCCACCCGGAAAGATAACGAGCTGCACCCGCGTCGGACCCCGCAGCTCGAGCGCGTCGTCTTCGGCGACCGGCCGCACACGCAGCTCATGCATGGCGCGCACCACCGCCGGATCGAGCCGCAAACGCGAGAGCTCGGCCGGCGTATCGTTGTCATCGTCGCGATCATGAGACGCCAGCCGACGCTCAAATGCAGGCTCCAGCTCGTCGATTCGATCCGGGTCGTCGTCGATGATCCACATCGGTGTGCCGAGCGCGCTTCGAACGTCGTGCAACAGCTCGGCCTCGTGTCGCCGCACATCGGTGTTCGGCGAAAACAGCGGCACGGCAAGAATCGATCGGGCGTCGTGAATCACTGGCTGCGATGAGGGCACCGTCACACCTGCGGCGAGAGGTCGGCATTCTGCCGGTTGCGTCACGATCTGCGCGTGGTAAGGCTCCCGCGCCTTCTCACCGACCGTCGCGCCATGCTGTATCACATTGCTCTGGGCTGCAATCTCGGAAACAGGACCCGGCAGCTTCAGTCTGCGCTGGTTCACCTGCAGCGACTGGGTGCGATACAGGCGAAATCCTGCGTCTATGACACCGCACCCATGTACGTCACCGACCAGCCAGCCTTTGCCAACGCGGTGGTCGCGCTGCTCACCCCCCTCACGCCTCGTGAGCTCATGGCCGCGCTGCACCAGATCGAACGCGCGCACGGCCGAGTTCGCACACAACCCAACGGCCCCCGCACACTCGATCTCGACATCGTCGATGCCGAGTCGCTGCAGCTGGACGAGCCCGACCTGCAGATTCCACACCCACGTCTGGCCGAACGCCCGTTCGTTGTGTTCCCGCTGCTCGACATCGCGCCGCACTGGACGCACCCTGCGACCGGGAGCACGATTGAGCAGCTGGCGGGCTCGCTGCAGCGCCCCCCTGTGCTTCATGACGCCGCCGACTGGTGAGACATGACCCAAAACGCAACGACATACGCACGAGCATCAGCTAAAATGAGGCGCATGAACCACCGCCGCCCTGCCAAACGCCTTATTCAGGGCGGTCTGTTACCGATCGCTGTCGCCTTTCTCGTGGCGGGCTGTCAGGACACACCCA
>JAGWVZ010000822.1 GCA_018970625.1 Myxococcales bacterium
TACGCCGGCCCGTCGGGCAATGCTCGCCGTCGTGGCCGCATAGCCTTCTTCCAGAAAGACTTGCCGGGCAGCTTCCAGAATGACCTCGTCGTCGATGGTGGTGGGGCGAGCCATGAATCAACCGGGAAACGCGGAGTGGAACCGCGACGGTATGCGGCCGCCTCCACGGATTCGCAAGCCGGAACGCAAGTGGTAAATGACTGGTCAGTCAATAATTATTCCAGGCGGGCACATGTGCCCAGCCGCCGGCGCTCGAAAACAACCGTAACCGTATCTTTTGAAAGGCCTCGCGAGGCATTAGGGGATGCACGGCGACGTTGTTCAACGTCGCGTTCGTGGTCCATCTGCCGCGTCAACTTGCCCACCCGTTCCGGAATTCCGATATGACCACGATTCGCGCCGCCATCTTCGACATGGACGGTCTATTGCTCGACTCCGAACCGTTCTGGCAGCAGGCCGAAATGGATGTTCTTGGTCGGCTCGGTGTGCCGTTGACGCCTGAAATGTGCAACCAGACCAAGGGTTTACGTATCGATGAGGTCGTTGCCTGGTGGCGCTCCCGGTACCCATGGACTGGCGTCTCTAACGAACGCGTCGTTCACGACGTAGTCGACGGCGTCGCAGGACTCGTCGGGTCGCATGGCCAATTGCTGCCGGGCGTTGCTCAGGCGCTGCAGCTGGCCCGGCGGCAGTGTGAGCGTGTGGCAGTCGCGTCTTCCTCGCCCATGTCCCTGATTTCGCACACCCTTCAGACGCTCGGCATTCGCGATCAGTTCGATGTCGTTCGGTCGGCCGAGCACGAGTCGCACGGCAAACCACACCCGGCAGTGTATTTGTCGACGGCGGCCGAACTGGGGATTTCGTCGCTGCGATGTCTCGCCTTCGAAGACTCGATGACGGGAGTCATTGCCGCGAAGGCGGCCCGCATGGTTTGTGTTGCGGTACCCGACCCCACCCAACGAAACGATCCACGATTCACCATCGCCGATTTGACCATGGATTCGCTGGAACAATTCGACGAGGAAATGGCTACAAAGGCAGGAATGGCAGGGCGGTAGAGCGTCGGTCGCTGTGCTTTGAAAGCTGCGTTCCTGGGGTCGTGCGGGTGCGGCTTCCGGGCAATTCGGGTTCCAGCTCTGCTCTCACGCCTCGGGCGTATCCGTATCCTCGACGCCGGCCGCCAGCTGCACCCGAGCACGCTGGGCCAGCTCCGTGTACCGCCTTCGGAAGGCGTCCAACTGGGCTTCTTCCAGCTCTTCCAGATCCATCAGCGCGTTGTGAGCACCGCGTGTCGCACGGATCAGCTCGTCGAGCTTCACCTGAATGGCTTCGGTGTCTCGGTTCTGGGTGCTCTGAATCAGAAACACCATCACGAAGGTGATGATCGTCGTCGCGGTATTGATGACCAGCTGCCAGGTGTCACTGAAACCAAACAACGGCCCGGTCAGGATCCACATCAGGATGGTGCCCAGAGCCAGTACGAATACAGAGGGGCGTCCGCAGAAGCGGGAAGCTGCCTTGGCGAGACTCGAGTACCAGGAGCGAGCGTTCATGGCGCACCTCGGAACAGAACGAATTAGGGGTCCATCACTGGCTGCTACCACGCTGGCGAAACGCGTCAATCAACGCTCCGGCAGGGTCGAATTCAGATG
This sequence comes from Myxococcales bacterium, assembly GCA_018970625.1. The sequence continues at coordinate 1,653 of JAGWVZ010000822.1, forward strand.
CCGTCCGAAATCCAGCTACTTTTCACGGAGCCAGCTTCCTAAGAGCACCGCCGAGGCTATTTCTACCTTCAGACTCCGGTAGAGAAGCGGCTCACG
>JAGWVZ010000823.1 GCA_018970625.1 Myxococcales bacterium
GACACCTGTGGGTTCTAGCCCGGCGAACACCTGATGTTGACTTGACTCGGGAGTGGGAGCTGCGGAGCGCCCTGCCCGGCTTGGTCGGCACTCGAATTAACGGAGGCGGCGCCGGATAAAGAAGGCAGCGGCAGCCCACAGCGCTAACAGGGTCACACTGCGAGCGTCATTGGCAGCCATGCACCCTTCATTGATGCGAACAGCGTCGTCTGTTTGCTCATCGTTGTCGCGACCGCCGGTACCGGGTCGGCCACCCGCGTCGCTACGCGCATCTTCAACGTCAACGTCGCCACCCGACCCAGCCCCGGGGTCTTCACATTCTTCGACCGGCTCCTGATCAGGGTTGGAGACGACCGGACAATTGTCATCCGCGTCGGCGACGCCGTCGTCATCGTCGTCATCGTCGCACGCGTCGGGCGTTCCATCCCCATCCAGGTCACCCTCCGCGTCGATTGTGACCTCGAGCAGCGTTCCATCAGCGTCCTGAACGACAAAGAGTGACTCGCCATCATCTGAGAACGCAAGCAAACCTGAGGTTTCGTTGGAGAGCCAGGCCACGTCCGTCAAGACGACCTCCAGCGTCTCGGTCGCTCCGTTGCCGTTGACCCGAATCAGACGTTTACCCCCGATGTCCGACAGATACAGCCAATCACCGAAGCACGTCCCTGCCGGAGGTGCGTCCATTCGTGACGGCAATCCCAGATCGGAGGTGGAAATAACGGCTTCGGGCGCTGCGCTCAAACTTCGCCTGATCACGCGATTCGGGTCGCCCCCGGCGCTATTGACCAGAGCCAGCAGATTAAATCCAAAGAGCGGGTTCGCGCTTCGCCCAACAATCAGACTCGCGAGAGTGGGATCGCTGACATAGCTCCCGGCGGCGCTCCCGTCGGGCCGGATCCGAACGATGGTATCCGGGAGAGCGGAGTCGATCAGAAAAATCTCGTTGCTGTATCGGCCATCGCGGTCGAATGCGAGTCCATAGGCACCCGACTCGGTGGTTTGTCCGGTGTAGAATGGAGCCACTGCACCGGTGGTCGGGTCCACCCGCACCACCGACGTCGCCGCTGTTCCTCCAGGGCCGCCGTCAGCGACGTACACACCGGGCGTATAAACCGTTCGTGAGGCAGGCGGAACGGCAATGGCCAGCGGGGTGTCAATGCCCACCGCCAGCGGTGTAAGCGCGCCCGAGCCGGGCTGAATGGTGACCACCCTGTCTGCACCAACGGCAGCTTCGCCCACGTACACTTCACCGGCGTTGCCTACTCCCAACGCCGTAGGCTCCTGCAGCCCCGAGACGACCTCTCGAACCTGAAACCCTTCCAGTTCAACGGTTTGCGAGTGGGCGTCGGATGCCGCCAGAACAGTGATCAGGGCCAGAATGCCAATCGGTGCAGGACGCATGATCATTCCACGTTACAGAAGGGTCGGTTCATTACGCAGCATGGAGACATCTGCAGGGTCAATCGAGACCCAGTTATCCACGACAATGGCCTGCACAATCGAGAGAGGAGCACATCGGCGCATTGAGCACTGTCCAGTGGATAACTGAAACACGTAGCCGTGTGCCGGGCACGTCACCGTGTCGCCCATGACGATGGCGAACTCCATGGACTCGGCCTTGTGCGGGCAGGTCATGGCAATGACAGCGAAGCCACTCTCACGCCTAACCACCAGACACGGTTGGCCATCGGGTAGCACAACGCGCCGCGGTAACGAGGCGTGAACGCTGGACACCTCAATGAGCC
>JAGWVZ010000824.1 GCA_018970625.1 Myxococcales bacterium
GGGGCAGTCGGTGGGCGAGCTGCAGATGGCCGTGCAGAACGACGGACGGCCCGGGATGCCCGCGCAAATGAACTCGCTGCCGCCGCAGTCGTCGGCGGTCTCACAGGTGGCGCAGATCGAGCAGTCGGCTTCGCGGATGCACTCACCCGAGATGCACACTTCGCCGCCCGAGCAGTCGGCGTCGCTTCCGCACGGCGGCACGATGCAGTCACCGGTGACGGTATTGCACTCCAGGCCGTCGGCGCAATCAGCGTTGGTTTCGCAGGGCGGCAGTACGCAGACAGACGAGATGCATTCTTCGCCGGGGTCGCAGTCCGCGTCGCTTGAGCACGCGCAGTCCTGCGGGTACAGCGCGCACACACCGGCTTCGTCGTCCGGGTGCAGCGAGCGGCCTTCGGTACCAAAGTACGTGGCCTGCATGGTGGCACCACGCACGGTGGTGTGGTCAAGGCCCAGCCAGTGGCCCTGTTCGTGCACGGTCACCGCCAGAAGGTCGGTGGTGCTACCGCTGCCGGTCGTGCTGTACGTGTGGTTCACGCCGTTAAAGATCATGTCGGCGGTCAGGTTCGTGCAGCCGCCGCGACCGTCGGGCGCAAAGGTGGTGAGCGTAACCGCGAGCACGAATGAGCCGTCACCGAGGTTCGATGGCCAGGTGGTCTCGCGGAACGAGAAGATGTTCTGGCGGTTTCGGTTGTCTTCGCCAACGCCTGACGTCAGACCCGCCTCGGTGGCGCGCCACGCCGAGCAGCAGGGCCGCTCCCACTCGTCGAAGCCGTCGGCGAACACCTCGCGGACGGTGTCGAGGTTGATACGGGAGTACCCGTTCTCGTTCACGTGGTACTGGCTGGGGCTGGTCGACCAGGTGGGTTCGCAATCTGCGATCGGCTCCCAGGCCAGCGCGGTCGTGGAGGCGGTCGCTGCAGCGGCGCCGGTAAGGAGGGCAGCAAGAATTCGCATATTCATCGGGATTCCTCCGCCGCGGCGCGCACTTCGTTCTCGAGAGAATCGAGCGACTGAAACTCCAGCGTCATCTCGGTAATGTCAGGGCTTCCTTCGATGGAGTCGTCATAGATCTCGACCCCGCGCAGATCGCGCACCAGCAGTCTCTCGCCCGGCCACATGGCCAGGGGATGCAGCCGCAGCGCGCTGGCAGGCACGCCCACAAGGCCTTCGCTGTCCTGGTCGATGATGGCAAACTTGGACTGTGCGAGCGCCGTCAGAAACAGGCCACCCTCTTCGCCAACGCGCAGAAACACCACCGCGTGCTCGTTCATGGTGAACGTGGCGTCGCCGGGAATGCGCTCGATCACGCCATCCAGCTGCCCACCCCACTGCGTGAACGAGACGGTGCCGGTGACACCGCCCTTCAGGCTTTCTTCGACCGCCAGCGTCCAGCGGGTGGTGATGTGCCCGTTGCTCTCGTCCAGATAGACGTCAGCGTCCACAATGCGACCTCGGACCACGACGTCGCTGTGTTGGGTAAGGGCCGAAACGTCGGCGTATCGCATGGTGGCAGCCTGCGCCGAGGGCGCGGCAAGCCACAAAAACGATGCGACGGCTGCAAAAACAACCGGGCGAAGACGAGTGAAAACCATCGTTCGATGTTCCTTGGAGAAAGGTGCCTGATGTGCCGGCAACCGGGAAAAATTCCGACCGTACCTCTATAGTGAACCTCCCAACTCTTTACAATCGCCCGATCCTGTACAAACACGCCGCTCCGCGTTTTGCCGGTGATCTGCCCC
>JAGWVZ010000825.1 GCA_018970625.1 Myxococcales bacterium
CCAGCGCCCGGTTGACATGGTCAAACACGTCCCGCCCGGGTCCCTTGACCCAGTGGCCGTCAATGGCGGTTTCGGCGCTCGCCGGAATCTCCCAGTACGCTTCAAACCCTCGAAAATGGTCTACGCGAACACAATCGACCCACTGAAAGGTCGCATGAAAGCGCCTGATCCACCATGCATAGCCCTGTTCGGCATGCGCCGGCCAATTGTACAGCGGGTTGCCCCAGCGTTGACCCGTCGGGCTAAAATAATCCGGCGGCACGCCGGCTACCACCGTCGGTTGGCCAGCCTGATCCAGCAGAAAAAGCTCTGGATTGCACCACACGTCCGCGCTGTTCCACGAGACAAATATGGGAATATCGCCGATTAATCCAATTTGCCGTTGATTCGCGTACGCACGAATCGCGCGCCATTGCCGGTCAAAAAGAAACTGCTCGAACTGAATTCGACCTGTTGCATCGGCCAGCTCCGTGTGCATCTGCCGCAGCGCGTCGTCATGCCGGTCCCGCAATGCAGCCGGCCAGGTCGTCCACAAGGCGCCCTGAAAACGGTCGAGTAACGCCGTGAACAGCGCAAAATCGTCGAGCCAGTAACGCTGAGCCTGCACCCACGCGTCGAACTCCGCGCGGACGTGTTCGGAACGGCCGCCCTGTACATCTGACTTTGTGCTGCGGAATCGTTCCCATGCCGACGTAAGAAAGGCCTCATTCCATACTCGGACGGCCGACCAGTCCACCCTGGTGCCCGCTACCGCAGGCGGAATGCTGCTTTCGTCGAGCAAGCCGTCGGCGACCAGCTCCCATGGGTCAATCAGCAGCGGATTGCCCGCCAGCGAGCTCGTCGACATGTAGGGGCTGTCGCCATATCCGGTCGGGCCCAACGGCAGAATCTGCCACCACGACTGCCCCGCCTGATGCAGAAAATCCACCCACGCGCGCGCCTCGGACCCCAGGGTGCCGATAGGGCCACGACCGGGAAGGCTGGAAGGGTGAAGAAGAAGTCCACTCGAACGCATAGCACCTCGGTAAGCTGAGACTGCGTGCGTGTAGTGCGTACGGAGCACCGCTTCAATGAGGAACGATGCACAAAAGGTCAGGTTTGTAGCAGAACGTTACTCGGCCACGCGCAGCTCGCACCACTCTGGCCAGTTGTCTGGCAAGCCACCCGTAAAGCGCTCGTTCACCTCGCCAAAGCGGTTCGCGTACATAAACGGCAGAAACAGGCTGCGTCCCTCGGCCGGAATCGTGTGGCCGCGGCCATGATTGCAGATGAATACCGTGTGGCCGTCGGCCGCCAGCGCATCGGCAAAGGCTTCCTGCGCCTCCGAGAAGTTCACAAACACCTGATCGGACGGCCCGCCGTGCGTCAGCACCAGCGGTATCGTCGTGTTGACGGGCGTCTGGTAGGGCGCCGTCAGGTCAGAGACGCCACCGCTGAAAATTGCCGCCGCCGCCAGATACTCCGACCGCGTGAGCACCAGCCACGTGCTCCACAGGGCGCCCGCCGAAAAGCCCGTCGTGTACACATACTCGTTTGCAATATCGTATTGTTCATCGAGGCACGAAAGCAGGTCGTCGAACACCAGCGTGTCGGGTTCCTTGTCGTCGGCTGACAGGATCGCCCACGAGAACGTGATCCCAGCGTCGGCTGCCCACGGCACTGCCACGATCGTGTCATTGGCGTCGGCGATCGCCTGTGCACCGATCGCGCGTGCAAAGTTCGAGGCCGAATCGCCTGCGCCG
>JAGWVZ010000826.1 GCA_018970625.1 Myxococcales bacterium
GGCCGAGGTCGATATCCGGCGGACATTGCGCGCGTGCAGGTTGTTGTATTTGGCTACAAAGTGGTCGGCCAGAAGCGTGATGTCCGTCTTTCGATCCCGAAGCGGCGGCATGTGGATGGGAAACACATTCAGACGGTAATACAGATCGGGTCGAAATCGCCCCGACTCCACCAACTGCTCCAGCTGCCGACTGGTGGCGGTGATGACCCGCACATCCACCTTCACCGTCTTCGTGCCGCCAACCCGCTCAAACTCGCGCTCTTGAAGCACGCGCAGCAGTTTGACCTGTGCAGAGAGCGTCAGCTCACCAACCTCATCCAGAAAAAGGGTGCCACCATCGGCCATCTCAAATCGCCCTTTCCGCATCTGGATTGCCCCCGTAAAGGCGCCTTTCTCGTGACCAAACAGCTCGGAGTCGATCACGCCCTCGGGAAGCGCACCACAATTCACACGGATGAACGGTTTGGACGCGCGGCTGCTCGCGTAATGTATGGCGCTCGCCACCAGCTCTTTGCCCGTTCCACTCTCTCCGGTGATCATGACAGTGGTCGAGGCACGCGCCACCTGCTCCACCAGCTCGTACACCCGCTGAACGGCCTTGGAGCGACCCACAATGTTGTTGGCCCCGCTCCAGTTCTCGCCCGACTTTGACGCCCGAAGGTTCGCCTGTTCAATCGCCCGCAGCTCTTCGGCCGCCTCACGGCGCAACACAACGCCCTGCCCCAGCAGCGTACCCACCACCTGCAGTAAGCTCGTATCGCGGTCCAGGGCACGTGTAGCATCCCACGGCACGTCCACGCTCAGCGTACCCACCACCTGACGACCCTGCACCACGGGAACGCACACGTACGACCAGTCCTCGGCGTTGGCCATCGTTCGGGCCCGTGTGCGATTCAGAAACTCTGGTGACTCCGACACGCGCGGCACGATCATCGGCGCTCCCGTGGCGACCACACGCCCTGTGATGCCCTCTCCGATGCGATAGCGGCCCCGCTCGCGTTCCTCGGCAGAGAGGCCCACCGCCTCTTCAATAAAAATCTCGCGGTGCGCACCATCGACCAGCGTCAGCGTGGCTCGACGCATCGTGGTCCGCTCCATCAACAATCGAAGAACCGCCGGCACGGCCTGTCGAAGGTCAGGCGATGCACCCACCAGCGACGCGATGTCACGCAGCAGGTCCAGATAGTCATTCAAATGTGCGGAATCAGATGGGGACGATGACATGGAGATTCACACGGCGTGCAACGGGGGTACTGCGTATACACGAAATCTGCGTGTGTTTCACGCACAACTCACTGGAATCACAAGAAAAGTGGCCAAATACGACGGACTGAAAACTAGCCACTGAACCCGCAAAACAAGCCTTCGAAACCGGCCCGGAAACGTTTGTCTGCCGGTTTCAATCCCCTATTCGCCGGTCTCATGCACTTTGTGTGGTATCGGGTATCGGCCATGCCTCGTCCAACCACACCGCCTGCCCTGGCCGTGGGTGCTGGCGCAAAGGCACCGATTCACCGCATGGGCAGCCCCCGCCGCGTGTCACTCGCCTCAGACCCGGCCGGGCGCACCGGGGGCCAGCTCGGGTGAATCGGCCAGCTCGGGCGCCGGCTCGGCGTCCTCCACCAGATGGTTCGCTCCCGCCTGGGTAGAGTACGCCCTGACAAAGCTCTCGTCGTGATCCCGACTGCCCACCGTGGACACAAAGAACCACGCGCCCTGCACCCGCTCGGGTGTCACGTCC
>JAGWVZ010000827.1 GCA_018970625.1 Myxococcales bacterium
AGAGTACGAACACATCTCTCGGCAGTAGATCAATGTCCAGGGTGTCGACCTGCACGGTTGGGTACACACCCACAGCTCGGGTAAGGGCACCTAGTGCGGGATTTTTCTTTCGGTCCTCGACAGTTACGCGTCCAGCTCGCAGCAATTCCTGAAAGACGGTGTGGTCGGTTGTAATCTGGTGGGTTTGCTGGTTCCGCACCAGGTAGATACGACTATCGCCCACGTGCGCAATGAAACCCGTGTCGCCGAACACCAGCATGATGCAGAGCGTCGTCCCCATGCCACGATAGACTTCGTTGGCCTGCGACTGCTGGTAGACGACATTGTTCGCTTCCAGCACCAGCTGTCGCAGTTGCTCAAGCAGCAACCTGCGAGTGTCCCGTCCTCCCCGGGCAAGCTCGCGAAACGACTTCAACTGCCGATGCACCCCGACCACGAGGGTGTCCACAACAGCGCGAGAGGCGACATCTCCCGCCGAGTGCCCTCCCATACCGTCACAAACGATAAAAATACCGTTGTCCACGTCACAGTGGAAACTGTCTTCATTTCGTTGTCGGCGCTGACCAACATCGGTGCATGCATTGGCAAAAAGGCTCATTCGGGCACCTCCGTGTAGGAGTGTGGTTCCGCCGATCGGTTCTCAACCTGAAGCACTTCCTGCAGGAAAAGAAACAGACTTTGCACGACAGAAACCGTTGGAACGGCGAGAAGCGCGCCGATAAGACCAAAACTGTGCTCACCAGCCAGAAGCGCGAACACAACGACGACGGGGTGAATCTTGGCGGAGACACCCAGAATCTTCGGATTCAGCAGATTTGCCTCGACGAAGTGAATCACCAGAATCCAGGCCAGCACCAACAGTGCCGTCATAAACCCGTCGGTCAAACCAACGGCGACTGCCGGTATGGTCGAAATGATGGTGCCAAATATCGGTATCAGCGACAACACACCGGCAATGAACGCCAGCAATACCGAGAATTTCACACCCAGCATCGCCAATCCCAAGCCGGTCAGCACGCCATTGACGAAACAGATGAGCACCTGCCCGCGAATAACGCCTGCCAACCCCTCGTTCAAAGTAAACAGGAGCCGTTCGGCCTGAGGTCGGTGTGGTGGTGGGATGAGCGAATAGAAAAACGCAACAAATCTCGGCACATCAGATGCAATGAACGCGGCCACCATGAGCGTGATAAAAAGCGTCGTGACCGTCTCCAGAATACGCTCGAACAAATGCTGCAGCAGTTCGAACACCCACTCCATCCGGTCGCCGCCAGTGTCAGCACTAAACGAAAGTGAATGGGTCAGGGCTTCCTCAAGGTCAAACTCCTGCATCTCGACCGGACCATCTGGCTCATGCACCGTTTGAAGCCGCCACGTGTGCTCACCTTCCCGGTGCACCACCAGCCCGCCTTCAGAAGCAACCAGATCAAATCCGCTCCCATCGGGGCGCAGCCTGACCTGAATCAAAGCACTACCCTCGCCCGGCGCGATTGCTTCCAAAGGACTAGCCAGTGGCGACTGATGAGCGGCATGCACTGGCATCGCAGCCAACCTTTCAGGCGCGTGCAATAAAAGCGTGGTCACGGCTGCGGATTCTGCCCGGTCAATGCCATTATGGATCGCAAATCGAGCTTCTTCCAGCCCGGCGCTCTCGACCTCCGTCGGGCCACCCACCAGCCGAAGAGCCCGGTCCACAACCCGATTCACATAGGGCAAGCGGTCTTCTCTGAGCTGCTGAA
>JAGWVZ010000828.1 GCA_018970625.1 Myxococcales bacterium
CGTTGCGGCTACTGACTCGTCATTGTTCCGGTCTTGACCGGAGACTCTTTCCGGCCGCAAGCCATCGCCAGAGCGACAACCCAGCCGATAAACGTCCAGCCCAGAAACACATTGACCACGATCGTTGATCCTTTGTTTGGCATCTTCCTCGCAACCGCCACGATCGACGGAACGAAATACGGAACTGCAAGCACGAGAAGTAGGAAGAACTCAGGTCCCATGGCCTCTGAAGATACCACTCCAGCCTCATAATCCGCCCGCACGTCGTTAAGGAAAGCACCCAAACGGGCCTCCCGCGTGGGGGTACCTGGCGCCGGACGATTGAAAAATTGTTAGACGGCGTTGTTTATATATGTTTAAGTCCGAAACGCAACCAACAGAAGTAACTCGATATTCGAAAAATTCCACAAACTACGAAATATTTCGAGGATAAGACATATTTTTTATAGAGGTTCATATATGCCTTAAACGAGGAAAAGCGGGAAAACTTCGTGCCCGGAAACTGGGGATTCTAAACACGGCCCAATTCTTTAACGAGCCCACCGGGGTATGGGGGTGTCACTCGCAGACTCGACCGTCTTTGTCAGCGTCTCGATACCAGGCGTACTCAGGATCGACGCCCTTGATATACGGGCCGAACCCGCGTGCCTTTGCTTGGCTACAGCTGGAGAATCGTGGGTCCAGTCCCGTTGAGCCGCCGGACGTACCAACAGTCGTCGGCGTGCTTGCTGGTGCGGTACCAGACTTCGAGACGTTGACCTGCGAAACAGCAATGGCCTTCTTCCCACAGTCCCCCGCCAAGAGATTCTGCAGGGTTTGTTGCTCCGAGCGATCGATCGTGAGTTGCCAGCGGTACTTGACCGCGACCCACTCCTGCGCGTACCGGCATTGCTCGTATCGCGGGAGCCACTCTGCGGGATCGCTGGCGCTCTTGCTGCGGTTCGACGAAGCAGAGACCGCCGTCAAGGAGCCGACATACCCCAGGTCGTTGGCGTACGCCTCACGCTGACCGGAAGTCCACGACCAAGCACCCGACTCCCACGCCTCTTTGAGAGGCACCATGTGGTCGATGTCGATCTTCGATGCTTGCGTGATCTCCACGCCGTCGTACCACGACATCCAGCGGCCGACCGTGATGCGGCAGGACTTCGCCACCGGCGACTTGGAGTCTCTGGCGAGGACTTCCGCTCGGGCGTCCTGACAGTCGTTGTCGGCGTCCGTCCAATGATTGAACAAGTCGCGGTCGTAGGTGGCACCGGCTTGTTCAGGGGCCACCTGCAGCTTCGCGAGAAGCTGTGCCGCACTCAGGCTCGTTGCCTCGACACGCGGCGAGCCACCCAACAGGGCGGCGACCATAAGCGACACAGTCAGCAGCACGCTGACGTGCGGTGTCTTTCGTAGCGGTTTCATGTCATCCTCCATCCCAGTCGTATTCATCAGGTAGTTCCTCCAGTCCGTCCGGTCCGATGTCGCAGAAGTCGGCGATGTCATCACATGCAAACGCACCGGTGTCACAAAGCTCTTCGGCGTCCACGCAGTCGATCTCGGTCGGTTCGTCCGGTGCCGGGAAATCGCCGTCAGTACCACCGACATACGGCACCGGCAGCTCCTGCACGTCGCCGAGATCGAACGACGTGACGTCATCCACCGTGTCCTGCACCACCGTCACCGGCGACTCAGTCGGCTGCTCCTCAGCCTGCGCGACACACCCCGCCAGACACACCGACAACAGGAC
>JAGWVZ010000071.1 GCA_018970625.1 Myxococcales bacterium
CCTTCGGTGCCAGAACCTTCGGTGCCAGAACCTTCGGTGCCAGAACCTTCGGTGCCAGAACCTTCGGTGCCAGAACCTTCGGTGCCGGAACCTTCAGCGCCGGAACCTTCAGCGCCGGAACCTTCGGTGCCAGAACCTTCGTCCGGGCCGGGCAGGGGGCCACCATCACAGGCTTCTACACCGCGCCAAACCCGACCATCACCACACACCGCGTTGGTACAATCCAGGGTGCATGCATCGCGGTCGTCCGTGTTACCGTCGTCACACTCTTCACCGTTCTGACGAATGCCGTCACCGCAGACTGCCTCGAAACAGCGTGTGGTGCAGGCGTCCGAGTCCTGACCGTTCGCGTCATCACACTCTTCTCCAGCCTGCACCAGGCCGTCGCCACAGGTCGCGAGAGCACAGACGTTCGTGCAGCCGTCCGTCTCGTCGAAATTACCATCATCACATGCTTCGACGCCGCGCCATACAATGCCATCACCGCACGTGTTACGAACGCAGGTCGTCGTGCAGACATCACCGTCGTCGACGTTACCGTCGTCGCAAGCCTCGACACCTAGCTGGACAACTCCGTCTCCACACCTCGCCGCGAGACACGACGTTGTGCAGGTATCGAAGTCACTCACGTTTCCATCGTCGCATTCTTCAACGGAATACAGGATCGTTCCCGAGCCTTCGCCCGCTCCGGTCACCTCGCCCCGTACCACGCGAACAACAGCATCGCCGCAGGTCGCGATTGTACAGGCATTGGTGCAACGATCGTCATCCAACGAGTTACCGTCGTCGCACATCTCTCCCTGATCGAGCTCTCCATCTCCGCATCGGGGGCCAGGCGACGGTTCGGAACCGCACGCCATGAGCAACAACAATGGTAGCGAAGCCAACAACACTTTCGACATGAGAACTCCGAATGAAGAAATCTGGAATAGGGGAACACCCGGCTCAAGGTATCACGAGGCCCCTATCGACGAGTTAACTTCCGCGCAAATGAACACACGCTCCGCTAACATTTACCTCTCGGCATGACCAGATACGCCTTCACCCACACCCGAGTCTGCCGCCCAGATTCTCGACCTACGGCCATGACACCCACGGAGGCCCATCTCGCGCACGCGCGGCTGTCGCCAGAGGTGACGGCAGGCCTGCATCCCGAGGCGCGACGCGAGCGCACCAACCAGGGGGCTATTCTGGGCGAGACGGTCCGCGCCGCCCAATATGGCGCCGACATTCTTTTTAAATACGAGGGCTTATCATTGCAGGCCGAGTGGCTGATGCGAAGGCCGCCTGCAGCTGCAGTTCTTCTTCTGGAAAGCTGGCATGAGGGGCCATGGGAGGGTTTCCCAATGAGGTGCTGATGCCACGACGGCATCCTGTCGTCTGGTCAGCCGTCGGTGATTGGATCGCCAAAGGTGACCGGACAGTCGGCATTCAGGGTCTCGTCTGTGAACTGCCGATGAATTTTCGGGGCGCCACCATTTCGGGGTTGGCAAGGCGAGTAAACGTCCGCTAGCCTGTACACAATCCACCTACATCTGAACGCGCGCGCCGGGCTGGTCGAATCGGTCTGGTACTTCCTGATCCAGCATCGGGGAGTGTGCAATACGCCTCATGGAGCCATTGATGAGCCAACCTTCGCAATCCCGATCCGGAGCGCTGCATGTGCTCGCAGGGTCTGTTCACCGATGGGCTTTACCTGCGCTGGCCCTCACCGGCCTTCTTTCGTGCGCCGAAGAACAGGATGTTCCCGAGGCCGGCGCACCGACTGCTTCGGCAGACGATACGCGAACGCAGACCACGGCGGCGCCTCTCTTCTATGACCACCCGTACGGCTACTGCGAAGACACTGACCCGTCCGGTGTTCCGTGGGCGCCTGATCGGCCGGTGTGGTCTGACCTCGGCGGCAACCACTACGACAACATCATCCACTCCAACGGCGCGCAGAGCATTCGGTACCCGAACTACCGCAACGTCTCGCATAACCTGGCCGTGCTGGAGTCGCTCCAGTTCCTGTTGTCCATGGTCACCAACGTCACCAACAAGGTGGAAGACGCGCAGACCATGCTGCAGGAGGGCACGTATATTGACGCTGCCTATGGCCTGCTGCCGCAGGTCGACGGGCACTGCGTGTGCATCAACCCGCCCTGCGATCCGGCTACCGTTCTGGCCGACGCCGAGGCGGTCATTACCGAGCTGCTCGACGTACACACCATCGAGTCGGTGTTGCAGGACTACATCGACCAGAAGGTTGATGCGACGGTCGCCGACCTGCAGGACCTGCTCGACTACTTCGAAGACGCCATTCAGCCGTCGGGCCTGATCGCCACCACGCTGGAGCAGGCGCTCTGGACCGCGATCGATCAGGAGATTCAGACCGCGATCACACAGATGACCGGCGTCGCTGCCCCGGAGTGCAACTCGACCGCCTTCACGACGCCCACCGATTACGCCGACGCCATTGAAGCAGCCGTCTCCGACGCCGTGAATGAGCTCGAGGCCGAGTTGCAGGCAGACGTGCAGGCGATTCAGAACGCAGTTGATCTGGCGATCGGCACCCCGACGGCGGTGCTGAACCAGCTGCAGCAGGACCTACAGACCGTGCAGGGCTTCTTTGCCGGCGTCGATGGCTTTGACGACCTGGTGCAACTCGACTGGCCCCTGCTCATTCAGACGCTGCAGGACATGGTGCCCTTCTATCAGGACACCGTCGAAGACATTCAGGCTGCCATCGACGACGTCACGGGTGTCTGGGAAAACATCACCACCTTCGACCAGCGCCTCGAAGACCTCGCCGACCAGATCTACGCCGACGTGCTGGCCAACATCGCGGCCACCAACCCACAGATGGCGGCGTGCATTGCCGCCCTGCAGGACGTCAACTCGTTCAACCCCGGCGCCTATGACCCATCCAGCTTCGCCGACAACCTGACCGCAGCCCTCGAAGGCGCCATCCAGACGGTCTGGGAAGACATGCGCGACCGGGTCGAGCAGACCTGGCAGAACATTCAGGACCGCATCACCGGCATTGGACTCGAAGACGGCGTGGCCATCTTCAACGCATGGACCGCCAACGCGCAGGCCGCCATCACCTCGACCGTCGAAGAGTGCTACATGCGCGGCCCGCGCCCCGACTGCTTCGATCATTGCAACGCGGTCGACCAGGACGACTTCATCTGGCTGCCCGTCGACTACCTGCAGGACCCCGCCGCCTTTGCATCAGGAACCGCCAGCGGCGCCCTGTTTGCGCTTGAGCAGGCCGGCTGGCTCGACGACTTCCGCGACTGGGTTCAGACCCAGATGGAGGGCGACCTCGGCGCAGCCTTCACCAGCGTGCTGGGCTTCCTCGCCGACTTTCAGGACACCATCGAGCAGATCATCGAAGCCCTCGGGAACACCTTCGACTTCATCGACAAGTACAGCGAAGGATACCACCTCGGCGCTTACAGTGACCTGCGCCCCGACCTGCACATGTGCATCGGTTACTACGGCCACGGCGCCTACGCCCAAATGGGCGGCCTCGGCGGTGACCGCATCTCCATTGGCGCGCGCTACTCGTCGCACAACCTGTCGCGCCGCAGCCGCGTTCAGTTCCGCTCCGGCGGCTTCGCTGTCTCGGCCTTCGGACACGACCTGAGCATCCTGCCGGGCGTCGAGCTCGACTGGCAGATGGACGGCTGGAAGCTCTGGGACCAGACGCGCCCCTTCGGCATTCCGCTCAACATTCCCATCAACCCCCAGACCGTCGCGCGATACGATGTCTTCAACGTCGTGCCCATGGACCGCTATCCGTTTGGGTTCACGCCCAACCAGCCCATTCAGGACCAGACCTTCCCCGCTGGCGCCTTCCTGGTGCGCGACCTCTTCCCCTCGGGTCCCACCTTCAACTCCGTGCCGCAGTGGCCCCGCCCCGGCGTCACCGATCCGTGGGAGGTTCGCTCCATCGCGGTGATGTCGCTGGGTCTGAACCTCGAGTTCAACTTCCCCGCCGATGGTCCCGAATACATCGAGCTGCCCACCCTGCAGGTCATCCCCGGCATTCTCACCGTCACCCCCGTGTTTGGCTTCCAGCTGGGCGCCATGTGGGAGCATCAGGTCGACCTGCTGCGCGATCGCATCGTCGAGAAGGTCAACCAGAACCTGCCATCCAGCCTTCAGATCGATGAAGACGACTTCGCGCGCGACATGCACGCCATGCAGGCGCCTGACCTCACCGCCGATAACCGCACCTCGGTCTATGTCGAACCCAGCCTTGGCCTCGAGGCCTTCCTCGGATTCAAGATCTGGAAGATCCGGGTGGGCGCCGGCGCACTCCTCCGCCTCAGCCTCAACATCCGACCCGCCGGCGGTGGCGGCGTGCTCGACATGAACGCAGCCCTCGCCGACGTGCTCACCAACTCGAACCCGCCCGTCGAAGCCCCCTGCACCCCCGTCTGGGACTGGACCGACACCTACAGCTGCAACAACGAAGCCTTCCCCGAGTCCGAAGGCGACTACTCGTGCTCGCCCATCGACAGCGCCAACTCCTGCTGCATGCAGCTCACCATTCGCAACGCCGACGGCGCTCAGCGCTTCTCGATGTGCGTCGATGACTGGACCGGCATGACGCAGGAATACTGCGATTACCTGGACCTGCCCAACGCCAAGCTCGAAGAGGCGCAGGCCGTCATCGAAGGCCTCCCCGGATTCCTGAACAACATCAAGACCCGGCTGCTTGACCTCATCGCCACTGCACAGCTTGTTACCCTCGACGGCAACTGGCGCACCGGAGCCACCTGCGCGTCCTCTGTCTGTGGCGGACCTGAGTTCCAGCAGGTCTTCTCGACCGCCTTCCTCAACGTTCAGGGCCTCTCGGAGTGCGAGCAGATGGGCTTCTGCACCTACGACGACGAGACCGTCCAGCACGACGTCACCGCCGACAAATGCGAGAGCGGTCAGCGCAACTGGATTGACGTCTCCACCAGCGGCAGCACCGCCTGCGCCATTGAAGAAGGCGGCGCACTCACCTGCTGGGTCACCGGCATCGCCTCGCTGGCCAATGTCCCCACGGCAGGCAACTGGCGCGAGGTCAGCGTCGACTCCAACTACGGTTGCGCCATCTCGGCCACCGACAATCAGGTCACCTGCTGGCGCTTCAACAACTCGTTTAATCTGGGACAGGCCACACCTCTCCCGGGAGCCTTCCGCACCATCAGCGCCGGCGCAGTGCAAACCTGCGGTATCCGCACCGACGGCACCATCGGCTGCTGGGGTGGCTGGGCCAACAATCCGACCGCAGGCATTCCCGCCGGAAACAACTGGGTCAGCATCAAGTCAAACTACAACCGCGCCTGCGCGCTCAACTCCAGCAACGAGCTCATCTGCTTTGGTGAAAGTGTCACGCCCGAGCAGGTGCTCGGCAGCGCACCTGTCCGCGACTTCTCGCTCAGCAGCTACCTCGGCGTGTGTGCCCTGCGCCCCGACAACACCATCCAGTGTACCAACCTGAACCCCACTGGCTTTGGCGGATCCGAGTGCACGACCGCACTGTGGGGCACCCTGCCCACCGGTACCTTCAGCGCCATCGAGAGCGCAAGCAACTGCGGCGGCTGCGCCCTTCGCACCGACGGAACCACCTCCTGCTGGGGCGGCGCTTCAACGCTGGGCTCTCTCGGCATCACCGCCTCCTTCATCTCGGGCAACGCCTTCAGCGGGCCCTCGCTCTGCGGTATCGACGGCGAAGGCGTGCTCGCCTGCGTGGGTCGCACCAGCGGCGGCGTGCCTGCCGATGCCCCCTCGGGAATCTTCACGCCCTACACCTGCCGCACCTCTACCGAGGGCGAAGTCACCGACTGGGTCGGCGACGGTTGCCACCCCCTGCAGCACGGCTGGAGCTCGGCGTGCGGATGTTCGTCTGACTCCGACTGCGCCGACGGCGAGTCCTGCGAAGAAGGCATCTGCGCCGATGCAGGCACCGCCCTGTCATGCGGCTGCGAAGACACCAGCGACTGCAGCGCCGGTCGCGTCTGCACCCAGGGAGCCTGCGCCATCGCCTGCTCAACCACCGGCGACTGCCCCGGCGGACTCGAGTGTTCGTCTGGCGCCTGCGTTCCACAGTACGGAATCCCCTTCGCCGAGTCCATCACCTGGGCCATGGCCAACGTCGATAACCCGATCCACCTCGTCTCCACGTTCGCGCTCAGCGAAATCTACGCCACCCTCAAGCTCACCGTGAACCTCTACGTCGAGCTCGGCTTCAAGCTCTTCGGCAAGGAGCTCAAGTGGCGTATCCTCGACTTCAACCGCGGCTTCGACCTCGGCTCGACCTGGAAGGGCTGGTACCAGCCCGGACTCGAGGCTCGCTATCAGGACGAGTGCAGCAGCCCCGACCTGCTGGAGCCGGTCACCAACCGCTTCCCGCGGTCGCTCACCACCAACCCCTGGGACAACTCCTTCAACGCACCCGGTGTTGGCCCCCTCGGCTTCTGCAACAACGGCGGCGTATGTCGGTACACCGACCCCCTGCCCGCCTCGCAGACCGACCCCGGTGATTACACCCTCGGCAACGTCGGTACGGTCAACGACTTCCTTGAATACTGCTACGAGGACTACCCGACTCACCAGGAGAACCCCGACCACTCCACCAACGAGCAGATCGTCTCGTCGGTCGTGGACACCTACTCGTTCGGTCAGGACGTGACCCTCACCGTCTGGGACACCAACCAGGTCTGCGTCGACGGCGTGGTCTGGGACGAGTGGATCGCGGGTCTCGAGCCGAGCGTCGCCGGCGACGGCACCCTCACCGACCCCGGCGCGCTCGCCGGCTATGACTGCCGATACACCGACCCCGATACAGGCGTCGTCTCCGTGTTCCCGTGCAGCGACATCAACGCCGAGATGATGGCCATCTGGGGCTGCCTCGACACCACCGCAAACACCTTCGCGTCCATCCTGGCCAGCGCGTACCCCGGCCTCGTCATCAACGACCCCACGCATGGCCCGATCCTCGACGTCGACGCCATGTTCACCAGCACCAACGTCAACGACCCCACCTTCGGTCCCGGCGAAACCCTCGACTACGAGCTCGCCAACATGATCCCCCTCTACCGCAACCACCTGAGCGTCTCCCCGCTCGTCGCGGCGGTTGGCGCGAAGTGGCTGCAGGCACTCAACACCTGCTTCACGAACCGCTTCGACAGCCCCGCCGAGACCGCATGCGAGTGTGACACCGACGCGGACTGCGACGTCGAATATGGCGAGTTCTGCCAGTCCGGCGTGTGCATGGAGACCCTCGAGAACTCCGACGGCAGCACCCAGACCGCGCAGGTCTTCTGCCCCATCGTCGAGCTGGTGGCTGACGTCGGTCAGTGCTGTGGTGACGGCGTCGTGCAGGATACCGCAGGGTACACCGAGCAGTGTGACGACGGTCCCGAAGGCAGCGCCACCTGCTCGCCGCAGTGCACCGTCATTGACGACTCGCCTGCCGGTGCCTGCTGCGCTGGCGACGGCGTCTGCTACCAGAACCTGAACGCCGAGGGCTGCGAAGCACAGGACGGCACCTTCTTTGCTGCCACCACCTGCGACGAGCTCGACTACTGCGAAGAGGACGGTCCGGCCGACCCCTCACCGCTTGGAGCCTGCTGCACCGACAGCGCCTGCCTCGAGAACATGACGCGCGAGCGTTGTGCTCCCATCGGCAGCTGGACCGAAGGGGCCACCTGCGAAGAGGTCGACTTCTGCGAAGACACCATCATCGTGTACGGCGCCTGCTGCACCGCGGATGGCTGCTTCGAAAACGTCCCGGCTGCTACCTGTGAAGGTCGCGGCACCTTCAACGCGAACGCCACCTGCGCCGAGATCAACTTCTGCGAACCGGTCATCCCGGTCGGTGGCTGCTGCCTGCCCGACGGAACCTGCGCCGACGGCCTCGACGAACGCTCCTGCGCAGCCTTTGGCGGCTCGTTCGCCGAAGGCGGGGTCTGCGGCGTCAACCTCGAGTGCCCCGTGCCCACCGCCGGAGCCTGCTGCACCGAGTCCGGATGCCTCGACGCCGTCTCGGAGCGTGTATGCCTGCGACGCCTCGGAACCTGGAATGGCGGCGAATCGTGCGCCGACATCAACTACTGCCGCGACCCGCAGCCCACCGGCGCATGCTGCGTCGACGCCGCCTGCATCGAGGCCGCTGACGCCGACGAGTGCGAACGCGCCGGCGGCGCCTTCAACGAGGGCGCTACCTGCGAAGAACTCAACTACTGTCAGGTCGAAGTGCCCACCGGCGCATGCTGCACCGACGCCGGCTGCTACGCCGGAGTCGAGGCCGCCAAGTGCGAAGAGCTCGGCGGTGCCTTCAACGAGGGCGCCTCGTGCGAAGACGTCAACTTCTGCCGCCAGGAAGAGGTGCTGGGCGCCTGCTGTGCCGACGGCGGCTGCTACGGTGACCTCACCCAGCAGAAGTGCGACGATGTCGGCGGCAACTTCTCGGCCGGCGTGTCCTGCGCGGACGTCAACTTCTGCCGCGAAGAAGAGCCCGTCGGAGCCTGCTGCAACGGCCGCGAGTGCCTCGACAACGTCACCGCACCAGTCTGCGAACGCTTTGGCGGACGCTGGTCTGAAGGCGCCGCCTGCGCCGACATCGACTGCGCCACCGGCGAGCCACCGCTGGGCGCTTGCTGCGTCGCCGGCAACCTCTGCGTCGAATCCATCACCGAAGCGCAGTGCTCCGAACGCGGCGGCCTGCTCTGGGAAGAAGGCACCGCATGTGCCGACTGTGCCTGTGACCTCGACTCGGCCGTCGTAAGCCCCGCCCCGGGCAGCGGCTGCAGCACCACCGGCACCACCCACCCCGCCGCTCCGCTGGCCGCCTCGACCCTCGTCGCGCTCGGCCTGCTCGCGCTCCGTCGCCGCCGCGGCCTGACCATCGCGGCCTGACCATCGCGGCCTGACAAGAGCCCCCCGCGTGCCGAACCCGACGCCCTAGCTCGCGGGTACGGCCTCGAACTGCACCAGCGTCTGATTCAGGCGCGCCATCAGGGCGGAATTCATCGCCGAAGCTGGTGTCAGAACACCGCCCTGCAAACCTGCAGCGGGGTCCAGCGCCAGGCACAGCGCAGACTCCGCCAACATGCACGCGGTCGCGCCGTAGCCCGGGTCACGGTGGCCTTTGACGCGCACACGCGTCTCGGCGCCGGCGTCTGTACGACCCACCAGCTCGATCTCAAAGAAACCGTTGGCGATGGCCTCGGCAGTGGGGCCCTGGCCCGGGGCGGGCAAAATGGTCTTTTGCATGAGCTTTCGCACCGGCGGCACCGCAGCGGCAGCCACAAACGCGCCCAGACCGCCGGCCAGCGCCGCCGCGCTCAGGAAGCCGCCGACCCCTTTGCCCGTGCGCGTCACCTCGGCGTAGTTCAGCTCGCGCGTCCACGGAAAGCCAAGCAGCGCGTTGCTGCGCCGCACCACCCGGCTGTTCACCGACGCCATCACGAAGGGTCCGGTCCAACCCTGCACCTCGGCCGACCATGCCACGCCGTTCGGATCGCCGCGATGCGGACCTTTGCGCTCCCCCTCGGGCAAAAGGGAGTAGGGATTGCCCAGAATTTTGCGAATCGCCGGGTCACGCGCCTCTTCCATGAGGTTCATCATGCTGGCGACGGTGCCGCCGCTGAAGCCGCCCTTGGCCTTGCGCACATAAAAGCGAACGTGCGTCGCGGGGGCACCATGCCGTTCAAGCGATGTGCCTTGCAGCAGCCAGTGTCCCAGGTCGCTCGGTACCGAGTCAAAGCCACAGCAGTGCACGATGCGTGCGCCCGAACCCACGGCAGCGTCGTGGTGCGCGTCCACCATGCGGCGAATCCACTGCACTTCACCGGTCAGGTCGCAGTAGTCGGTGCCTTCGGCCACGCAGGCCGCCACGAGCTCATTCCCGTACTTTGCATAGGGGCCAACGGTCGTGCACACGACGCGGGTGCGGCGGGCGAGCGCCTGCAGACTGGACGCATCATGACTGTCGGCCACCAGCAGCGGAATCTCGGCCGCCTCGGGATAACGGGTAGCAATCTCGGCCTGAACCTCCTTCAACTTCCCGATGTTACGCCCTGCCATAGCCCATCGGGCGCCACCGCGATGAAACTCACACAGATACTCGGCCACCAGCCGCCCTGTGAATCCGGTCGCCCCAAACAGCACCACATCAAACTCTCGCTCCGAACCCATACAACCTCCGAAACCGCGACCCTGAATCAGCCGCAACACGCCCAGCAAAAGCGTGCAATGCGCAGCGTCGGGCACCCGCGTTGTACCGCCGACAGCCGGCATGCGCAACCCGCGCCCCCCTGCCGCACACCGCATCCGTCCCCCGTCACTTCACAGGCAGCGCTCAGTGAGCCGCCGCGCTCCCCTCTTCACCGTGCGCTTCGTCACCGTGCGCTTCGTCACCGTGCGCTTCGTCACCGTGCGCCTCTTCACCATGAACCTCTTCACCGTGCGCCTCTGCCGCAGCCTCTACGACGGGCATGGTGCTCAGGTGAGGCAGCAGCCACAGGCACGCCATCGCGACCAGCGTAAAGGGCAGCGCAGCGACCAGCAGCTTGATCGGGTTCACCCCTTCTTCGCCAAACGTGCCCTTCAGAATGCCGTAGCCAGCCGGGTTGGGTGCGTTCGCGATAACGGTCAAACCACCACCCGCCACGGCGCCAGCGAGCAGCGCATACTTGGCACCATCAGACAGGCCCTCCACGAGCGAGCCCAGATAGGTGAGCGCGGCGTTGTCGGTAATACCGGTGAGCGCAGTAGCACCCAGAAACAGCGGTACCTCGCCCAGACTATTCAGCAGCGGCTGCAACCACCAGGCCTGCATGCCGCCCAGCGTCACCAGACCTCCCAGGAACGCCGCGACCATCAGCGACTCGGTGAGCTTCAGCTTGTCATGGAACTCCGACGTCACCTTGTAGAACGCCAGGAACATCAGGAACACGCCCATAAAGATGGGCGAGTCGT
>JAGWVZ010000829.1 GCA_018970625.1 Myxococcales bacterium
AAAGACGAGCGTGACGACCGCGGAGAGTCTGGGCGCCGAGCGCATGACCACCACCTTTGCGCCGGGTACGGTCCTGGTCGATGTCATGCCGGGGGGCGACGGTGCCACGTTTACGGTCACCGACGAAGGGTGCACCACGGTGGCGTGCGAACAGCCAGTGGCCGACGACTATCGAGGCGGCGCTTGCGGCTGTCTTCTGGTCGATGTACCTCCCAATATGGGTCGGGTGCTGGTCGAGCGTTCCCGTGTACAGCCCTGACAGTGCTCACTTCCAGCGAGGCGATATGGCCGGCGTACAACTGCGACACATCCGAAAATCATTCGGCGAGACGCACGTCGTCAGGGACGTCGATGTGGAGGTCGCAGAGGGCGAGTTTCTCGTGCTTGTCGGAGCCTCCGGTTGTGGCAAGTCCACGCTGCTTCGCATGGTGGCCGGGCTGGAAGTCCCCACAGAAGGTCGCATCTTCATTGGCGGTCGCGACGTCACCGATGTACGCCCACGTGACCGTGACATCGCCATGGTGTTTCAGAGCTATGCCCTGTACCCGCACATGACCGTGCGCGAGAACATGGCGTTCGGTCTGCGCGTGCGCGGTGCGGCCGATGCCGATGTCGTCAGGGCGGTAGATGATGCCGCCGAGTCGCTTGAACTGACATCCTTGCTGGACCGCTATCCCAGACAGCTTTCGGGTGGGCAGCGGCAGCGCGTTGCCATGGGGCGTGCGATCGTGCGGCGACCCCGAGTCTTTCTGTTTGACGAGCCGCTGTCTAACCTGGACGCCGCCCTGCGGGCGCAGATGCGCGTGGAGTTGAAAAAGCTCCATCAGAAACTGGGCGTGACCATGATTTATGTCACGCATGATCAGGTTGAGGCCATGACGCTGGCCGACAGGATCTTGCTGCTTCAAGGCGGGCGTGTTCAGCAGTGTGGCCCTCCGCGCGAGCTCTACGACTGGCCAGCCAATCGTTATACGGCATCGTTTCTGGGGTCTCCCGGCATGAACTTTCTGCCGGCACGTCTGGACGGTGATGAGCTGCAGGCCATCGGAGTGGACCTTCGTGTAGATGCATCGATGCTGACGCCCGAAGCGCAGAACGGACCGGTGGTGCTGGGCGTGCGGCCGCATGATTTTCGTCGAAAAGGTCAGGCCGGTGACGGCGTCGTCGCTGCGCGTGTGGATGTTCTTGAGCCCATGGGGTGGGAGACGCACGTGCACCTGTCGGTAGCCAACGCGTCGTGGGTAGCCAGGTTTGACGCCACAGATGCATGGGGGTTGGAGCCTGGGCAGAACGTTCGGCTCTTTGTAGCCCCTTCGGCGATTCGCCTGTTTGATCCCGCCACCGGTCAGGCGCTGTGCGGGCCGCCCGGCGACGACGGCGCGCAGCAGGCGTCATGAGCATGCCGTCTGGCGCTGCTTTTCGGCGGGTCGCATCGTTCGCCGCCGCTATGGTGCTGTGCTGGTTCTGTGTGCTCGTCGCCTCGTGTGTGCCGCGCGTCGAACCCGACGTCGTCGTCTGGCATTCTTATCGTGGCGCAGAGGCCTCGGCCATTCAGCATGTCGTGGACAGCTTTCACCAGCTTCACCCTGACATTCTGGTTGAGGTGGTACCGATCCCCTATCAGGCGTATTCATCGAAGCTTGCCTCGGCGATTCCGCGCGGAAACGGGCCAGATGTATTCCTGTTTGCGCAGGAGCGAATCGGCGCGTGGTCGGCATCGGGTCTGATTCAACC
>JAGWVZ010000830.1 GCA_018970625.1 Myxococcales bacterium
TCAGGGAGCGTTCACCCTGCCGCTGCGTCGCCGGAGGGCACTTGAACGCGGGCGGGTGCCGTGTTATGCGCCATAGCCTCTGACATGTATATGAGCGGCGCCAATCTCGGCGTCGCGTTCGCTTGGGAGTACTCCATGCACAGTCTGCTGACCCCTGTTCTTTCTCTCGCTCTTCTTGCTTCGGTAGCAACCGCGTGCGGCGGCAAGCAGAACACCGACGACGCCGGCGCCGTTGCGCAGGCTGTCGAAGCCACCGCGTCCCTTCGCGTCATCCATGCCGCAGCGGCTCCCACTGCGACGGCGTTTCTGAACGACGTGCAGCTCGGTGGTACCATTTCGGCCGGTTCCGAAGCCGGTCCTCTCGATATCCCCGTTGGCTCACGCACCCTCACCGTGCGCGCAGCTGACGGCACCACCGAGCTCGCTTCGTCGCGCGAGACCTTCGAGGCTGACACCGAGTACACCGTGGTCGTCGGCGGCTCACTGCAGAATCTGCTGGTGATCGTCCTCGGTGACGCGGTCCCCACGCCCGTCCCCGGGCAGTCGTTCGTCCGCTTCGTGAACGCCCACTCAGACGCGGTCACCATTCAGCAGGGCGAGCGTGCGGTCGCCGAAGGTCTGGCACCCGGCGCCGCCACCAATTTCATCGAAATGGCTCCGGAAAGCTATCGCTTCGAGGGCTCATCGGGCGAGCTGGCTGAAGGCCTCTCGATCTCGGTCAATGATGGCCACGTCTATCTGGTGACCGCCTATGGCACCGGCTCCGCTCTCGCTTATATCGTCACCACGCTGCGCTGAAGCGGTCCGGAGGGGAAGCACAGCCTGTGCCTTCCCACTCCCGGGCGTACCGAACGGTCTGGCATTCATCGCGGACGTATCGACGCGCCCTCGGTCGCATTCCGGGCCACGGTCCGCGTTCTACTTCGTCCTGTTTCAGGTGGCTGACATCTGAAGTGCGAAGCCCCATACACATCGCCTCTCAAGAGCGCGTTGTACCACCCCCGGATGGCATCCCCACCCATGACTACCTCCATCCTACTTGGACCAACTGGTGCGGTCTCGTTACTTCAACGCCGACTGGAAACAGGACGAGCCTTCGGAAAGGACATTGAGGAGTTGTTTCGGCAGGTTGCATACGACACCGTGCTGGAAGAGTCGTCGGCGCTGCGCTCCGAGATAAGCGCTGCCTTGCAGACCATCCGTGTCGCCGGGCAGTGGGCGCAACGCACGCAGACCACGAGCCGTATGGTCGGACAGGCCTCAGAGGTCGCTTTTCAGCGGCTCACGCGCCTGCTGCCGCATTGCACCGACCAGGACCCCGAGCTGCTGGACGACGCGCTCGCAGCGTGGCGCTCATGCGGTCCTGGCTCAAGGTTTCTCTATATGGTCGTCTTTCTGAACTTCGCCACGCCGGAGCTCCTGCGACTCCTGCGTGATGCGCTGCAACACGAGCACCTTCGCTCGAAAGTCGATACCGCCCGCTTGCCAGACGCACCCCTGATCATGACCCCTGGAACACTGCCCTCCGTGGTGTCGCCGCGAGACAACGCGCTGCTTCTCGCTCGACTGATGGGCCGTCTGGGGGATGTGCAGGGCGCGCTCAACCTGCTCGACCTCGAGCCCACTGGCGACCCACGCGTGCTTGAGACCACCGCCGCCGTTCTTCTGGATGCCAGACGGGGCGACGAAGCCATGGAACAGCTCCGAAAAGCGCTGGTGAAGACGCGTC
>JAGWVZ010000831.1 GCA_018970625.1 Myxococcales bacterium
GGCACGGGCGACGCGTTCTGCTCGCGGCCATGTGCAGATGACGCAGAGTGCGGCGCGGGCAACTGGTGCATTCCGTTCTCTTCCGAGGTCGGCTACTGCGTGCCCGCCGGGGAGGCGAGCGTCGGTGAGGAGTGCACTGCCGATCGCTTCTCGTGCGGACCTGACCTGGTGTGCGGTGGTCCGGATCGGCCGCAGTGTTTTCAGATCTGCACCGACGATCCGACGGGCTGCCCCAGCGGCCAGACGTGCCTTGATCCGGCCGAAAACGGCGAGCGGTACTGTCTGCCCACCGGCGACCGGGAGTACGGCTCGCCCTGCGCCGACGACATTTATTCCTGCGCGCTCCCCAGCTTCTGCGCCGAGACCTTTAGTGAGCAGGCGCGCTGCACCGTGAGCTGCACGCGCGATGGCGAGTGCCCGGCGGGCGAATGGTGCTATGCGACGGCGACGGGCGGCGTGTGTCGCCCCGGTGGCACCGCCGGGCCCATGGAGAGCTGTGAGGGCGACCTGTACGCATGCCGTCCGGGCCTGACCTGCCTGCTGGGCGGTGGACCCGGCGCGTTCTGCGCCGAGGAGTGCACCGGCTTCCCCAGTGTGTGCGGCGACGGCGAGGCGTGCACGTGGGTTGGCTACGGACGAAGCGTCTGCATCGCGACAGGCGGAGCATCGCACGGCGAGAGTTGCGCCGAGGACCGCTTTGCCTGCGATGACGAGACCTGGTGCGCCAGCGCGGGCACCGAATCAGCCACCTGTGTCGACACGTGCTCGTTCTCTCCGGATGAGTGCCCCGACGGAACCAGCTGTCGCTTCCTGCGTTCGGGTCTGGCGCTGTGTCTGGGCGCCGGCCTTTCGCCCGATGATCCGCTGAACCCGGGTGGCACGCCGCTGTGAACGAGCGCGCTTCGCAGGGCGGCGGTCCGCATCGCTGGTGGCATCCGCTCGTGCTGTGGTGTCCGCCTCTACTGGGTCTGGGGTGGGTGCTGGCCGTGGAGCCGGGACCCGAGACAACGCCGCCCTGCCCTTCCATGAAGCTTCTGCAGCTTCCCTGCCCGGCGTGTGGCACACTTCGGGGTTTGCACGCGCTGGGGCACGGAGAGTGGGAACGAGCGTTGGCCCTTCAACCGTTGCTGGTGGTGCTTGTGGTGATGCTGATCGTGTACGTTCCCGCGCGAAAGCCCATTTCTTTGTGGTGGAGCAACCGCTCTCTGCGGTCGCGTCGCCTGATTGTCTGGTTCAGCGCCTTGCTGTTTCTTGTGTGGTGGGCCGCTCGCATCGTGCTTTATCAGCGGGGTCTTGCCGGACCTGTGTAGCCGCTTCGCGGTGGCACCCGGCTGTGCCGTCTCGTCACTGTCGCCATTCCGACAATGGATTGCCTGCCGGGCGACAGGCCGGTTTCGTCGCCCGCCACGCTGTGTCGTGCTCGTGTGCAAGAGCGAACGAGACGTTGTTAGCCCGTGGATTTTGCAGACGCAGGGTCTTCTGCGCACCCCCGTGCCGCGAAGCGGGATGAACCGACGCTGCTGTGCACCCTCCTGCGTTGACTTGCATCATTGAGGAAGCTCGTGCGAGACCGACCTACCCGGAACCGGCCATGTCAGCCGTTCGTCGCCATAAAGCCACCCGCCCCGATCTGTTGTGCGCCGCCGTTGGTGCTGCGGGCATCTCGGACGGTGTCGCAAGCCTGGTGCTGATCGCGTGCATGACTGGGTTTGCGAGTGTGTCGGACAGC
>JAGWVZ010000832.1 GCA_018970625.1 Myxococcales bacterium
AAACCGAGCGCGGTGGTGAACGAGGTCATGAAGCAGGCGGCGGCCATCGTGGAGAGGGTGTCGGAGGCAGCCTGACCGGGTTGTTTTCCGTCGCGCAGCTCTTCGCCGTACCGACTGATGATGTGGATGGAGTCGCTAATGCCGATGATGACGATAAGTAAGGGTATGATATTGTTAAGGATGTTGAATTTTTCACCAGCGAACGCCATGCCGCCCACGAGCTGCGTGGCGGTCATACCGACGGCGATCAGGGGCAGAAGGATGCCGGGTAACCAGCGGAACGCCATGAGTAGAATGATGATGCAGACGCCGATGGATGCGGGCATCAGGATGGACTGGTCTCGACGCATGCGTTCGACCAGCGCGGTGCGCAGGTAGGGAAGTCCAGCCCATGAAACCGAGAGCCCCTCGGGCGTCTGGAGAGCGGCGACGACTTCTCGGGCAGCACGTACGGCCTGTTCGATCTCGGCGGCGCGATCGAATTCGCCCGAAAACTGAACCGCGACGAGGGTGGTGCGCAGATCTTCGCTGATGAGCTGTCCACGCAGCAACCCTGACCGCTCTATGGCGAGCCGAAGGTTCTGAATATCGTCGGGCGTTACCTGAGGGCCCGATACGGCGGGCCTTACGCTGGCAATCGCTTCGCCGCGGGCGAGGCGCCAGAGCGCATCGGGTGGTGGCATGGCAGAGGGAGCGGTTGTTCCCAGCGCCTGAGCGAATAGCGACGCTGAAGCCTGAAGTGGCTGCGCGATGGATTGCCACGCCGCGACTGTGATGGGGGTAGCACCGGTCGAAGAGTCTGTCGCAGGCTGACTCTGGGCGGGGAGTGGCAGGCGTGTCAGCGCGGTGACTCTCGCAGCGAATGGCTGCTGCTGCATCGCGTTGGCGAGGTCATGGAGGTATTGCAGGCTGCTAACGGTAAGCAGGTCTTCGCTCTGCACCACCAGCAACAGCACGTTGTCGGTGTTTCCGAAGGTAGCGCGAAACCGCTGCGCGAGAGCTTCTTCCTCGGGAACCCGGGCGAACAGGTCGGAGGGGGTGAAATCAGCCTGCAGGCGCGGAATCTGGAGCGCGGTGAGGATGGTCATGAAGCCGAGCAGCAGCAGAACGGCATGCCGGCGTAGCACAACGAAGGCCGAGGTTCTCGCGATCCATGAGGACATGTAGAACTCGTTTCTGGCGGGAAAATAAGGTCTCCAGGCGGGTTGGAGCACCTTTAATTCAGTCTGATTAGTCGGTTCAGGGTCCTGGCAGGCACAAGTCTGGTGTTTCGACGTTCCACCGTTTGACGCGACCTTGTTGCGCTTGCAACCGCTCGCTAGCGTCATTATCGGCCCCTGTCATGCGAGCCTGCGCTATCGTCGGTGAAACACCCCCTGATGTTTGTCGATTTTCACAACTATCGTCGCCTCGTGCACGGTGCGCTTCGACGGAGTGACTTTTCGGCTCGCTACGTTGCGTTGCTCTCTGTGCTTATGGCGGGCGTGGTGGCGCCGGCTACGGCGCTCAATGCCGCGCTCATGGCGCTCGATTCCATTGTTTATCCCCGGATAAAGCAACATCCGATGCAGTCTCCTGTCTTCATCGTGGCCAATCCCCGCAGCGGTACGACCTATCTGCATCGTCTGATGGCCATGGACGAGGAACGCTTCACGGCGATGCGACTCTGGCACACCATGTTCCCCTCGGTAAGCGCTCACCGTGGGGTGCGAGCCATCTGGAACATCGA
>JAGWVZ010000833.1 GCA_018970625.1 Myxococcales bacterium
GCCCCCGACGTACGGGCGGCCCTCGTGGCCGCCCCTTTCCCCACCGACCGGCCCCTTTCCCCACCGACCGGCCCCTTTACCCACCGAACGACTCCCTTGGCCTCAAACTGACATTCGGGCATACTCGCGCGGCTGTGTGGTCTCTCCGAATCCAGGTTGTTGTATGCTTGTGCCTGTGAAGTGTTCGCTCTCGCTGCGGCTCCTGCTGCTGTCCTCGCTCGTTTCGGCTTCGCTGTTTGCCTGTGCCGACGATGACGCCAGTCAGAGCACGACGCCGACGCCTGACACGGCCGACGACGGGGGCACCGACGCCGCAGACTCCGACGCAGGAACCACGGACACCGGCGGCGACGATGCGGGCGATGCGGGTGGCGTCAACGGCGACGCCGACGCGGACCCCCGCCCTGAAGAGCCTGACTGGTGTCAGGGCGCCACGGCGCATTTGTGGGACCCGGTTGCATCGACCGAGCTCGAGTTCTTCCCGGACGGCACCCTGGTGCGCGCCGACGAGACCACGCCAACGGGCCTGCGGCTGGACATCAGCGCCGAGACCGCGCCCTGGTATGACGCGACCCCGGACCTGCTAAAGGAGTCGTTTGCCGGATTCAATGACCTTTCAGGATTTGGCACGATGGGTGCCGCGCTGCTGCGGTTCAGCGCTCCCGTCGTCGACCTGCCGCAGACGGCCGAGGAGAGCCTGAACAGCACCGCTTACCAGTGGTACGACATGGGAGCCGACCCACCTGAACGGATTCCGTTCGAGGTGCGCGTGCTTGAGGAAGGACAGGCCGTGGTGTTGTGGCCGTTGCGGCCGCTGCGGTCCGCCACCGAGCACGCGGTGGTTGTCACGACGGAGGCGCGTGCGGCGGACGGCGATTGCATCGCGCCATCGGCAGCCACCCGGTCCCTTTTGTTTGGTGACCAGCCGGTGTCGGAGCGCGTGGGTCGCTTTGCGCCGGCCTGGCGCGAGACGGCCGATCGACTGGGGCTGGCACCACAGGATGTGACCGCCATGACCGTCTTTACCACCCACAACGACTTTCTGATTCTGCGCGATCTCGATGAAGCGGCAGCGGGCAGGGCGGCCGAATGGCTCGAGGCGGGCGATTGCGTTGAAGAGGGGCAGACGCTTCAGTGTGAAGGGCGAACCACCATTCTGGATTATCGCGGCGAAAATGGGCTCGTGGACCCGAATATTGAGCCGGTAGAAGGTGAAATTCCCGTTACCTACTGGCTCCCTCGGGAAGGCGAAGGCCCATTTCCCCTGCTGGTGTACGGGCACGGACTCAACAGCGAGCGCGACGAGGGGTACGAGATCGCGCGGCGCGTGGCGTCGATAGGCATCGCTGTCATCTCGATGGAGGCGGCCGAGCACGGAGAGCACCCATCGGTGTCGGAGGCTGAGCGAAATGGTGGCGCGCTGGAGCTGCCGGCGCTGCGCTTTCTGGGCATCGACCTCACCAACCTGAAGATTCGCAGCCGCCAGATTCGCGGAAACATTGACCAGACCAACCTGGACCGGCTGCGCTTAATGCGCCTGCTTCGCGAAAATCCGGACATTAACGGTGACGGTGAGCCTGAATTCGACGCATCGCGCATTGCCTATATCGGCGCCAGCCTGGGTGCGATCTGCGGGGCCGAGCTGCTGGCGCTGTCGCCGGATATTGACGCGGGCGCCCTGGTCATCGGTGGCGGGCGCCTCATCTCCATCGTCACCGACATGGAGA
>JAGWVZ010000834.1 GCA_018970625.1 Myxococcales bacterium
CCCAGGTGCCGGTCAGGTTCATGCTCCAGCGATCGTGCGCGACCCCGACAGTGAGCGACCCCTGCGTGCGCGGAATGTACGGCAGGCGATACCCGGCCTCTACCTCACCATATTGCGGGTTCTCCGAGACAAAGGACGTGTTGAATTCTGCCCATGTGGTGGTCCATGAGCCGCGGATGGGCAACGAGTAACCACGTGGCAGCAGCGGCTGAAAGCCAATGGTGGACTCGATACCATATACGGTGGCCTCTCCCGCATTGAATTGCTGATCGAGCTCTTCGTTTGAACACCCGGACGAGAACGAACACTCCCCCGTCAGATTGCTGTACGCATTATAGAAACCAATAACCTCCACCACATTTCCGCGGTCGCTGTCGGCATAGCGACCACCAAATTCGTAGTTCAGACTGCGCTCGGGTCGGATCTCGGGCGCCTGTCCGGGAGACACCGGACTAAAGCCCTGATGAACACCGGCGAGCAGGCCCAGCGTCTGCGTGATTCCATAATGCAGGCCCACCCCGGGTAAAACGACATTTTGTGCGTCCTGAATACCAGTACCGGTCAATTCATCATCGAATCGCGTTCGAATCAGCTCGGCACGCACACCGGGCGCTACCGTGAGGTCACGCCAGAAGAATTCATAGAGGAGATGTGCAGCAAATGCTGTGGTCTCACCCCGATTGAGCGTTGATGTGGTCCGGGGATCATCGGTTCGCTCCAGTGCGCCGGCTGTCATGGCGAACGTGTCAAGTGTGTGATCGCGGTCGATGCGGTCGTAATGCAGCCGAATTCCGGCTCTGAGCTGGTGTTCGGTCTCGCCGGCATAAAATTCAGTCTCCACTTCTGACTGCATGCCCTGCGAAACAAAAGCACGGTCGTTGTTGGTGATCAGCAGATTCTCCAGGCGTGATGCAGTATCAGATTCGCCGGTGAGCACATCGTAATAGAGCCGATTACGACCGGCATCCGGGTCCAGTAGAACCTGCGAAATCGCTGGTCCATCGGCGAAGCTATCCAGACGTGACCACAAGCGTGTGAGGTCATGACGATATAGTGTCGTACGGATGAGGGTGCTTTCACTCAGGTCAATACGATGTGAGACCTGCACCTGAAAGCGTTGCCAGTTCATTTCGTCGAGCGCGCTGGCCCTGTATCGTCGATAGGGTGTGCTGGCGAAATCCGCATCCGAGATGCCCAGATAGGTTTCATCGGAGTGCTCTCGCGAATAGCCCAGTTTTAATTCCACCTGCTGAGCGATGCGCGCGCCGGGCAGGGTGTTCAGACCGCCTCGGACCATGAATTCCTGCCGATTAAATCCGGTATTTCCACCGCCATCGAGGTCCTTGAATCCGTCGGTGGACAGGTGAATGCCTTCGACGACAATACCGCCCCACTCGTTGCGCGTGCCATACCAGGCGTGCAGGCGTGCGAAGAGATTTGTGCCAAAGGCGGCGTCAATTTCGCCCTGTGAAGATTCGGGAATACCACGGGTCCGCAAGTTAATTGCACCGCCAATCGTCTGGGGTCCAAACAGAATAGAGGAAGGTCCTTTATACACTTCGACCGCCGTCATGCGGTTCATCATCGGAAAATAATAAGCTGCGGGCGCAGAATAGGGCGCCGGTCCAAACAGGACCCCATCCTCCATCAGCGTGACTTTCCGGCTGCGATCCGAGGTCGCTCCCCGAAGCCCGATATTCGGACGCAGACCATAGCCGTCCTCG
>JAGWVZ010000835.1 GCA_018970625.1 Myxococcales bacterium
CATCGCGGCGGGTGCTTTTCACGTGTCGCGCGTGTCCGACCTGATGCCTGAACTTCAGGGCCGTTTTCCAGTTCGGGTTGCGCTGCAATCTCTGGGAATGGCGGAGTTGCGCCGTATTCTCACCGAGCCGGCCAATAACCTGCTCGTTCAATACTGCGCGCTGCTTGGTACCGAGGGGGTCGAGGTTCATGTTACCGAGGACGCAATCGACGAGTTGGCCCGATTCGCCCACATGGCAAATGAACGTCTCGAGAATATTGGCGCACGTCGCCTTTACACGGTGATGGAGCGCCTGTTTGAGGAACTGTCGTTTCATGCTCCTGAGATGCAGGGCGTTCGCGTCGAGATCGCTTCCCCCTATGTTCATGAACGTCTGGCTGAAGTGTTACGAAGTGACGACATGTCGCGCTACATCCTGTAAGGGCGCGTGCCCGAGGAATCAGTGGCGCTGAGACGAATGTGACGCATGGAGAACCGGTGATGACAACCGAATCGTTGGTGGAGACAGGCAATCGCACGGTGAGCCGGAACTATTCACCGGCTCCCGTCATCATGAGTCATGGTGACGGTGCATGGCTATGGGATACAGAAGGCAGACGCTATCTGGACTTTCTGGCTGGTATTGCGGTGTCTGCATTAGGTCACAACCATCCGGCGATGGTGGCCGCGATCGCTGACCAGGCGTCGCGTGTGATGCACATCTCGAACGCTTTCTGGAGCGAACCGCAGATCTTGCTTCAGGAGCGTCTCACGCAGCTTTCAGGGCTGGACCGGGTATACATGTGCAACTCGGGTGCTGAAGCCAATGAGGCGGCGATCAAGCTGGTTCGGCGTTGGCAGCGCGTGGTTCGGGGAACCCCACGATTTGAGATCATCACGTTCACGGGCTCGTTCCATGGTCGCACGTATGGAGCGATATCAGCGACCGCTCAGCCCAAGTACCACGCCGGATTTGAACCGATGGTTCCCGGCTTTGTGTATGCGACGTTTAATGACCTGTCTTCAGTCGAGGCGCTGGTGGGGCCTCACACTGCAGGAATTCTCGTTGAACCGGTGCAGGGCGAGGGCGGCGTAACGCCAGCGACGCGCGATTTTCTTCAGGGGCTGCGCGCCATTTGTAACCGGGATGGGATTGTCCTGATGATGGATGAAGTGCAGACCGGGATCGGACGGACCGGCACCTGGTTCGCTTACGAACAGTTTGGTGTTCGGCCCGATGTCGTGACATTGGCCAAGGGGTTGGGCGGCGGGTTCCCGGTAGGTGCGATGCTTGCTTCATCGCCGTTGTCCGAAGGCTTCACACGCGGTTCACACGCCAGCACCTTCGGGGGAAATCCTCTCGGTTGCCGGGTGGCGCTCACCGTGCTGGAACAGATCGCAGAAGGGAATCTGCTGCGCAATGCTCAATTGCAGGGCGAGCATTTCCGGCAGACGTTGCGGAAAAAGCTGACAGGATTTCCGCTGGTTCGTGAGGTGCGCGGTCTGGGGCTGATGAACGGGCTCGAACTGGAGGCGAACGCGGATGTGACCTCGCGGGCGGTCGCGCTGGCTCGTAGTAAGGGATTGCTTTGCAACGTGGCGGGAACGACGGTGTTGCGCTTTGTACCGCCCCTCCTGGTTGATTCCAGCCAGGTGGAACAGGCTGTCGCAATCGTGGCCTCCGTGCTCGAGGAGATTGCTCAGTCGATGTGACACGTCAGGCGTTGGTGCGCCTGACTGCTAGA
>JAGWVZ010000836.1 GCA_018970625.1 Myxococcales bacterium
TTCGCCCGACGTCGAAAACGAAGTGCAAGAGCTGGTGCAGCGCTTCCGGGTCATGGCCGAGCGCATTCATGGCGTCAGCTTCAGGACCGGCGACTCGTAACACACCGGCACTCGCAGGGCGTTGCACGTTCGCACGCCTGCGCCCACAGACAGCCCACGCGAAACCACCAGACCGTGCGTTACGCGCCGCGCTCACAACGGACCGCCGCCCTGCCAACCGGTTACGGCAGTCGAAGCGACACCAGCTCGCCTCTGGCCGACGACACCAGCAGCTGCCGCGAATCGGTGCGCCACAGCAGCCCCGTCACGCGATCGCTCAACCGCGTATCGTTCGACAGCATCTGGCCGTTGCGCGAGTCCCACAGCACCACTTCGCCAAAATCGGACGCCGCGGCAAACAGCGCACCCATAAAGTCGAATTGCAGGGCGGTCACCGTTCCAGAGAGTCCCTCCAGGCCGTCCGGCTGCGTTCCCTCGGGTCCGGCACCGGTGAAATCCCACAGAATCGGCGTCTCGCTCCCCGATGTGGCCAGTCGCCACGACTTCGGGTGCCACGCCAGCGCCAGCGGACGAGATGGGTAACCCGGCATTTCAGAGTCCTGAAACGAGGGGTAGCGCCAGAATCGAACGCTGCTGTCGGCGCAGCCACCGGCCAGGTACTCGCCGTTGGGGCTCCAGAACAGCGACATAACCGCTGAGTTGGCTTCCTTGATGTCCGACAGCTCCAGCGTATCGGGGTGCCGAATGCTGATGCCCCGGGCGTGGGCCACCACCAGGTAGTCCTGTGCCGGATGCCAGGCGAGCGCGAGGACCGTTCCAGACTCCTCGGTACATTCGGCGAGCGGTTCGCCTTCGAGTGACCACAGGCTGACTTTCTTTCCGGCGGCGATCGTGAGGACCTTGCCGGTCGGGCTCCACGCCAGCTGCTCGACCCAGCCGCGCTGCTTCGGCAGGGTCACACAGGCGTCGGCGGCCAGAGCGTTCCAGATGCGCGCGCAGCCGTCTTCGCCGGATGTGGCGAGCAGCTGACCTTTCGGTTGCCACTGCACCTGCAAAACTCCCATCTTGTGCGCGAGGAAGTGGCCAATGGGCGCACCCGCGCGCGCGTCCAGATGCCAGATCTCGCCGTTTCCGAGCGCCGCCAGAATCTCGGCCTCACCGGGAACGAAGCGAATCTCGCGAATCCAGTCAGGCAGCTTCTGCTTCCAGCCGGGTGCAATGCGTCGAGACGGTCCGCGGTTCATACCAGACACTCCCCAAACCCGGTCTCGAGCTTGTCGCGGTCCAGGTTGCGGCCAATAAAGACGACCGCGTTCTGTCGCGGCGAATCTCCCCATGGACGATCAAAAGTACCATCAAAGAGCATGTGAACGCCCTGAAATACAAATCGCTGGTTCTCGCCGGCAATCGACAGAATGCCTTTGTAGCGGAACAGGTCTGCGCCGTCCTCCTGCGTGAGCTGAGACAGGAAGGCAGACGCCTTGTCGGCATCCAGGTCGCCACGGAACGTAAAGCCCACCGAGCCGACCTCTTCATCGTGACTGTGTCCGCCATCAAACTCACGCTCAACGGCAGGTTTTTGCACTTCGCCCTTACTGTTCTGCAATTGCGCGCCAAACTCCGAAGGGTGATGCGCCATAAAAATAGCGTAATTTCCGGATTCCGTAATGTTCAACTGAACCGACCACGGACCCGTTCCGTGCAGGTGGAGTTCGCGTGCCC
>JAGWVZ010000072.1 GCA_018970625.1 Myxococcales bacterium
ACTGAACAGCGAAGGGCGCGAGACCGAAAGAGTCACCTGCTGAAGGCAAGCGAACGGCTCGACAGCCTCGACGGCAAACCGAAGGCACACCTCGTCCAGCGTGGCCTGCGTAGCGGTCAGATGAAGGGCACCCACGGTCAGGGGCAGACCCCGTTCAGCGATCTCGGCCTCGATCTTTGCCTTGACCCAGCCTTCGGCCAGTCGAGGGCCTCCGTACCAGAGAGCGATGCCGCCGATTGCGAGTATGCCGCCCGTCCAGAGCGTCACCCGAAGGGCGCGTCTGTTTGCATTCATGTACCAACCTGCAAATTCATCGTTGCGCAGGTGCGCGTGGCCTGCCAGATCACATCCGCCATCGGTGTGTTGGCACGTCGGCCTCACCAGACCGACCGCGTGCACCATGCAACCGTGACCCGCGAATCGCAACCGCGTTCCCACCTGATCGCTCCATGAAAGACGAAACTGAACTGCAGAGGGGCGTGCGTGGCCGTGTGTCCCGCCTGTTTTCGAGGACGACGGTGAACCGCATTCTCGCCGACGAGCGTGTTCGTCAGGCCATGGACACCGCGCGCGACTTCGCAGAGGTCGCCGAACGCGAGGCCAGAAGCGCCGCGGCGGAGTTCCGTATTATTGCCGAGACCATCACCGAAGCGCTGAAATCGGAGAACGCGGAAGACGACCTGCGGCCTCTCAAAGAAGCTCTTCGTGCTCGCATGGAGCAACGGCTGTCCAAATAGCGCCTGCCTGGCAGCGCGGACGCTTATTCGGAGCCTTCCTGGGGTTCAGCCTGCTGCGCTGAACGCTCTCGGCGACGCACGGCCAGCTCGGCCAGAGTGACCGCCCGATCGGTGAACAGGTCGCGGAAATCGTGCAGCAAACCTTCCAGACGCGCTGCGTCCGGGTCGGCTCCGCTGTCGGTACCGGGTTCGTTCAGCGCGTCCATGTCCTCGTCGGCCATTTGCTGCTGCGAGATGGCCATCATCTCTTCCATGGTCAGCACGCGGCCGGGCTCGGCTGCGGGCGCAGGTGCTTCGGGTGCGGGTGCCGGCTCTTCGTCGAGGGCGTTCATGTCTTCTTCGGCCATCTGCTGCTGCGAGATGGCCATCATCTCTTCCATGGTCAGCACGCGGCCGGGCTCCGGCGCAGCCTCAGCGCCAGCACCGCCCTGTACCGTGTCGGCGTTGTCTCTCGCCTCTTCACGCTCTGCCAGCGAGGCCAGATAGCCGACCGCGCGCTGCGTGCGCACATCCATCTCCAGCTCATCAAGAGGCAGGCGCCGCTCCGGAAAGGGCACCCAGAAACCCTGACCGTTGAACGCAGACACAGGTCCGAGCGAGATGACCGGGAAATACGTCACGAGACCCAGTCCTATCAGCATCAGGAAAATAAACGGGATGACCGAACGGATCACCTCGCCCAGGCTCTTCTGGAAGATCGTGCTCGCAACGAACAGGTTCAGGCCCAGAGGTGGCGTCAGGTAGCCGATCTCCAGATTTACAATAAACACGATGGCCAGATGCATGGGGTGAATACCCAACTGATAGGCCATGGGCGAGAGCAGCGGCACCAGAATGAAGATCGCCGACAGGATGTCCATGAAACAGCCGACAATCAGCAGCAGGACATTGACCATCAGCAGGAAACCGACGGGCGAGAGCTCGTAGGATGTCAGCCACTCGGCGGCGTGCAGCGCAACCCCTTCATCGGCGAGGTACTTGTTGAAGCCCTGCGCCAGCGCCATGATGATCAGCAGCGACCCAATCAGCACTGTGGACTCGCTGATGATCCGGGGAATCGCGGAGATCTTCAGGCTGCGGTGAATGCCCACCTCAACGACGAGCGCATACACGACACTCACCGCGGCGGCTTCGGTAGGCGTGAACAGGCCGCCATAGATGCCGCCCAGAATGAGCACAGGCAGCATCAGTGCCCAGAAGCCATCTCGAATGGCTCGAGCCGCATCTGCAAACACGAAGGGGCTGGTGGGGAGCTTGGCTCGCCAGCCCGTGTACATGGCGAAACCACCGAGAATGGCGCCGATCAGCAGTCCCGGGCCAACGCCGGCAAGAAACAGGTGCGAGATGTCGAGGCCCTTCAGCGGGTCCGCTGCGATCGCGTATCGCGGTGGATCGTCCAGCCCGTGCGGGTCGCAGATGGCGTAAACAATCATCGGAATCGACGGAGGAATCAGGATGCCAAGGCTTCCCGCCGTCGTCATCAGGCCTGCCGAAAACCGGCTGTCGTAATGCTCACGCAGCATCGTCGGGTACATGATCGACCCGATGGCGATGACGGTGACCGGCGACGACCCGCTGATCGCGGCAAAGAAAACACAGGCGGCGACAGCAGCAACCGCAAGTCCGCCGGGAACAGGCGCGAAGAACGCTCGCGCGACACCTACCAGACGGCGTGCGATGTCACCTTCGGACATCAGGGCGCCTGAGATGACAAAGAACGGAATCGCCAGCAGCTCGACCTTGTCAGAGAGCTCCCGGGTCTCTTCGACAATCGAGATCAGCTGGCCGAAGCTGGTGACTTCGTCGGTGTTGAGAAGCAACCAGCCAGACACCGCACCCATGACCACAAAGAGCGGCTCGGCCAGCAGAATGCACGCGGCAATGATGAGCAGAAGGCCTGCAACCATGCTTCAGCCCTCCTGCCGGGCAGGAGTGCCCTCTGCATGCAGTCCCAGAGCACCGGTGAGCAGCTCAGCGATACCCTTCGCGATAAAACGAAGACTCATCATCGCCAGCGGCACCGGAATTGCCAGCGTGCTCAGCCAGGGCGGAATCTCGCCCGGAAGCGTGGCCTGATCCACGCGCAGCATCCAGTAGCGCCATGCCAGCACCATGAAGGCGAACACAAAAGCGCCGGCGGCTAAATCGCTGACACCATTGAACCACGGCGTTAACCGGGCGGGAATGGCCTTCCGGATCGCATCGATCGACAGGTGGCGTCCTTCATAGGTCGCCATGGACGCTCCCAGAAAGGACGCCCAAAGCAATAGAAAGAGCGCAATGCGGGTGGCCCAGGCGTTGTCGTTGGGCACCTGCAGCGAGAAGTAGAACAGTACCGACAACCACGCCAGCGCGGCGACTGAGCGCAAGGTCAATGTGGAACGCACTTCGGAAGGCGACGCCGAAAGAGGCATGGGCGCGTCGAGTACATTGGGAAAGACAAACAGCACCCCAATCACCACCACCAGGGTGGCGCAGACCCAACCGTCGGGAAGCCAAACGAGCAGCAGCGATGAGCCCACGCCAATGACAGTCCCGAGCACTGCCAGCAGCCATGGGGCTCTGGGGAAATCACTCAGCGCCGGGCTCACAGCGGCCATGGAACGACACATGAAAAAGAGCGCCGAAATGCCGATGATGCCGGGCGTCAGCAGTGTCCAGGACGCCTGTCCGGCGACCACGAGACTCAGCTGCCGAAGCTGGTCTTCGACGCGTTCGTCCAGAATGTTCAGCACGTACGTCAGGCACATCACCAGCATGGCGGTCGTGACGAGCGCGCGTTCCCCGAAATAGACGGCGTCATCGACGCGTCCGAGGGCGCCGATAACAGGAAACCGGTCGCGAAGGGGCGACCGGCGCGGGCCGGATTGTTCAAGAGGATTCGACATTTGTCGTATCTACGCTTCGCCTCGGTGGGCGACGGTCCGGAACGGTGCCGGGTACAGGTGGGCGGTTTACAGGTTCGCGTTGATGATGTCGAGCAGAGCCGCACCACCGGGAACCCGGCTACGGAACATCGTATGCACGCCGGCGGTGGCGGTGCGCATGGCGGCGCGCTGGGCCGAGGTCAGCTCGACGACGTTGATGCCGGCTGCCGTCAGATTTTGCAGCAGAAGGGGAGTCAGCGCGCGAATGGCGCGGCGGCCGCTCGTCGTCTCTGATTCACGGTTAGCCAGAAGAACCTGCTGCAGGTCGGCAGGCATGCTGTCGAACCACGCCTTGTTGTAGACGACAACGGCAGGCTGGTAGATGTGGTTGCTGACCGTCCAGGTGTTGATGAACGTGTGCCAGCCGGCTGCCTGAGCGAACAGGGGGGTGTTGTCGAAACCCTGCACGTTGCCGGTGGAGAGCGCGGTTGTCACCTCGGTGGCCGGAATGGTGACCGGGTTGCCGCCCAGGGCGCGATACATCTCCTCGTGGATCCAGCTCTCCTGGGAACGCATGCGGAGCGCGCCCAGATCGGAGCCCTGGTCGATGACCGTGCCGTTGTTGGTGGCGAAGTTGCGGAAGCCATTCTCGCTGAACAGATACAGCTGGATGCCCGCCGCGGCCAGAAGGCGCTCGAAGTCATCGAAGAGGTGGTTGTCGATGATCGCGTCGGCCTGCTGCGCAGATTCAAACAGGAAGGGCAGCTCGAACACACCCAGCTCGGGCACGATGCTCGAAAGCGCGCCGGTGCTCACGCCGACAGCTTCAAGCGAGCCATCCACGCACTGACGTGAAAGCGAGTTCTCGCCGTCGGACTGACCGAGGAAGGGACGTACGTTGATGCGACCACCCGAGGCGGACTCGATTCTGCTCTCCAGGCTCTCGAGCTGAGCCGCCCAGGGCGTGCCGGCCGGTGCGATGGTCGCAATACGCAGCACGCACGGTGCTTCTGCGGTGCAGGTTCGGGTCTGCGCCTGCGCGGCGGTCGACAGGCTGGTCAGAAGGCCGACAGAGAGGAGGGTTGTAGCAAGAATTCGCATGGTTGACCTCAGGCTAGACAGTTTGGCCGCGCTGCGATTGCGCGCACGGCAGTGAGACGAATCAGCGGAAATTTTCATCCAGATTGTCCAGCAACCACTGTGCGCGGCGCTGAGCAATCGTATTTTCGGGGAGAAGCGCTGCGGGCAGAGCGCTCAGATCGGCCTCGGCCACGAACCGCAGCTGCTCCTCGGCGATGTCACGTCGTTGCAGGGCCTGCGCGAAGTCCTCGCCGTACAGCACACGGGTCTCCAGATACTCCGGGTTGTTGGCGATCGCGCGCTGAAAGCGCTGTTCGGCCTCGGTGGGGTTTCCGCCCGGAAACGGCAGCTTGGTGTAGTACACGCCGAAGTAGCGGTCCGGCGCGCCATAATAATAGGTCGGGTCGTACGTCTGCACGTACTCCATCATCGTGCGAATGTCGCCGACGCGGGCCAGAACGGTCGTAATTCCCCGAACCAGACCGTAGCGCCCCAGATTGGAAGCGTACCAGTACATGGCATCGACGTCGTTGGGCGTCAGCACCGGAATGGCGTCCTCCACCGGGGTCTGCAGCTGAAGCAGACGCGTCCATTCCGGGTTGTTGGCGGCCAGAGCCAGCGAGGCGTATTCCACGCCCTGCTCATACGCGGCGAGCAGGGCCGCGTCCGCTCCTTCGACGTCGTTCATCACATCAAACCGGATGAACGCATGGCCGTGCCAGTAGTGCGCGCGGGCCAGGCGCCAGAGGGCAGGGTACAGGGCGGTCGTGCGTGGCTCACCTTCCGGCGTGGGTACCGTCAGCGCGGTCTCCCACGAAGCGATGGCGGCCTGCAGCTCGCTCAGGTCCAGACGATTCGCCCAGTGCGCGTCGCCCGCCTCCAGCAGGGCCTGAAAGTCACCCTCGGCGCTGACCATCAGGCGTGAGTCAATGTTCTCGACCAGCGTCGATGGGCCAGCGCCGCCGCAAGCGGTCAGGGTCTGGGCTGAAAGCAGAATGGCGCCTGCCAGAAAGAAACGTCTGAAAGTCGATTTCATGGTCTGAACTCCAGCAAGCGCGTCGTGCGCGTTCGGCTCAATGAGGCAAAGTCACAGGATGGCGTCGCCCGGGACCGCCCACGCGCAGGCGCTCCGTTCCCATTCCGCGTGCGGCGTGATAGAACGTAAGGTTTTCAACTGTCAACTGCGCCGCCAGCGGCTGCGTATTCATGCTGTTACCCCGGGTTCCCCATGGCCAGGAGTCGTTCGTTCTGGCGTTGTAGCGCCTGCCAGGAATCCACTGTTCGATGGGCAGGCAAATGTCCGCACTGCGGGGCATGGAATGCGCTCGAAGAGGTGACCGAGGCGGCCGCTCGCGAGGCGGCGGCCGTCGCGGCCAGCGCAGGCGCCGCCGCGAACCCCGCAGCCGTGCTGAGGTTGCGCGATGCCCGTATGCCCGAGGTTCCGAGGCTTGCCACCGGGTTCGATGAGCTGGATCGCGTCCTCGGGGGCGGCATCGTTCCCGGTAGCGTTGTGCTGCTTGGCGGTGACCCCGGTATCGGAAAATCGACCCTGCTGCTGCAGGCAGCGGCGCAGCTGCTGGCGCTCGGCCGGTCGGTACTCTACGTGGCAGGTGAGGAGAACCCTGCCCAGCTCGCGCTGCGTGCGCGACGGGTCGGACTGGCGACTGCCGACCTGCTGGTGACCACCGAGACGACCGTCGAGCCTCTCGTCGCGCTCCTCGAGAGTGACCCGCCCGACGTGCTGATCGTCGACTCGATTCAGACAATGTTCACAGCAGACGGTTCGTCGTCGCCGCCCGGTAGTGTCAACCAGCTGAAGGCGGTCACCCATGAGCTCACGCAGGTCGCCCGCAGCAAGAATATCGCGTCCATCCTCGTGGGTCATGTCACCCGCTCCGGGTCGATCGCGGGGCCTCGCGTCGTGGAGCACCTGGTGGATACGGTGTTGTATCTGGAAGGTGACCCTGGCGGTGCGCTCCGGCTGCTCCGTAGCGTCAAGAACCGGTTTGGCTCCACGCTCGAGGTCGGCATTTTCCAGATGGCAAGGGACGGTATGCAGGACGCGCCCCTGTCAGCCACCGAAGTGCCGGCCATGCGAGACCGACCCGCAGGTGTCGCCATTACGGCGACGCTGGAAGGCACGCGCGCCTTTAACATCGAGGTGCAGTCCCTCGTGGCACCCTCCGTGTATGGTCCGCCCCGCCTGACCGTCGTCGGAGCCGACTCGCCGCGCATTCAGATGCTGGCGGCGATTCTGGAGCGACAGGTCGGAGACTCCGTCGCGGGTGCCGATCTGTACGTGAATGTGACAGGCGGGTTACGAATTCATGATTCCGCCACAGACCTCGCGATGGTGTGTGCCATGGTGTCATCCCTCCGACGCCGACCTTTACCGGGCCAGCTCTGGGTGGCAGGAGAGCTGGGACTCACGGGAGAACTACGGCCCGTCACAGGCCTTCCTCAACGAATTTCTGCTGCTATTCGGGCAGGTTACAGGGCGGCCATCATCCCGGCAGGAGACGAGTCTCCGGGGGAGCTTCCCCGGGGGTTCGAGCTGCACCGCGCAGGTCGTCTCGACCAGGCGCTGCAGTTGGCGTTTGTGTGACAAAGTGAAGGCGATGTCTTGACAGGGGTCTTCAATGTGGCGATACGGTGACAGTCCCGTTCGTTTTCCTGTCACAAAGTGAGGTCCACTATGGCACCCACCCTCCTTGATATGCTGATGATGGCCATGGGCCTCTCCCTCGCCGTGATCGCCATTGTCCTCGATCGGAATGCTCGCACCCTCTCCATCTGGAAGTCTGCCATTCCACTTCCTGTACGCGTCGCGACAGGACGTGCGGCAACCATCCAGTCCCGGTGAGCCCGCGATATTGGCCCGCGATGGTTCAGAACCCATCTAATTGTTGACGAAGGGAATACGGCTGTGCACCCTAGAGAGTGCCACGTTCCATCGTGACGCCGTTTACTGGCACTCACCCCCGATCCATGAGCAACGAACCCCCTTCGGAGCCGGCTCTCGCCGGCTGTCGTATCCTCAGTCACGTCACTCGCCTCTGTGGGGAGTGTCATGCGTGATATCATCAATCAGGCACTTGCGATCGTCGCATGTCTTGCCTGTTCGGCCATGTTCAGCGCGTGTGAGACAGCGGTCACTTCTCTGGGGCGGGCGAAAACCACGCGGCTCATTGAAGCCGGAGGAAAAACGGGCCGCGCCATGAAGCGCTGGTCGGAGCGACCCAGCGAAGTGCTCATCTCGATCCTCATCTGCAATAACATCGTGAACATCACGGCGTCCGCGGTGGCAACTTCGCTGTCTCAGGCGGCGCTGCAGAGTGCGAATTTCCTGCCCCCCTGGCTGGATCCCGTCGCGGTGGCCGTAGGCGTGATGACGCTCCTGCTGCTCACGTTTGGGGAAATCACACCCAAGACGCTCG
This sequence comes from Myxococcales bacterium, assembly GCA_018970625.1. Next base: position 8,122 of record JAGWVZ010000072.1, read on the forward strand.
CTCGAGACAACGCCGAAAGCGTCGCACCGGCCCTCATGTATCTCATGGGCCCCTTCTTCTTTGTGTCGCGACCTCTCACCCTCATTTTCTCCTGGTTTACCGACCGCGTCTCGAGTGCCACCAGCGGCGGAACCGACAGCTTTCTGGTCAAAGAGGAAGACATTGAGCACATGGTGCGACTCGCCAGGCAGGACGGTAGCCTGAACATCGAGCGAGAGAAGCTCCTTCGCACCGTGTTTGAGTTTACCGAGACCATGGCGCGCGAAGTCATGGTCCCCCGAACCGACATCCAGTTCATCGCCGCCGATACGCCGCTCGATGACCTGATACAGCGCATCATTGGCGGCGCTCACTCGCGTATGCCTGTGTTTGAAGGTTCAACAGATAACGTGATTGGCATCTGTTACGCGAGGGACATGCTCAAGTTTGTGCGTGGCTATGACCACTCACAGGCTTTTGACCTTCGCAAACATCTGCGCCCGCCAAAGTTCGTGGCTGAGACCAAGCCCATCAGTCGCCTGCTCTCCGAGATGCAGCAGCAGCGTGTTCATCTGTCCATTGTCGTCGATGAGTTTGGAGGTGTCGCGGGCCTTGTGACGCTCGAAGACATCATCGAGCAGTTCTTCGGCGATATTCAGGATGAATTCGACCGCGAGGACGAATGGGTCCAGAAAATGCCCGATGGCTCCATGCGCATCGACGCCCGACTTAACTTCGGCGACTTTCTGGAGACCATCGGCATCGATACTCACCCCGACGATGAGGACTTCGACACCGTTGGCGGCTTCGTCGCCACCAGACTCGGAGTCATCGATGCGCCCGGTGAGTCGTTCGTCGAGTTCGATCATCTCTTTACCGTCGTTGAGTCCTCTCCCCGTCGCATTCGCTGGGTTCGGGTAGAGCCAGTCACGAATACGGACGCCGACAGGACCGCATCAACAGGCGCTGTTCCGTCTTTATGAACCGTGGCTGAAATAAATCAGCGACGCGCAACGTCACTCCCGTGTTCGCCGATGCTCTTTCATGGTGTGGTGATGAAGCGCCTGTACCCAATCGTGTTTGTCCTGCTGCTTGTCTCGTTCGCGCCAGCCAGGTTCGTGGGCGCTCAACACCCAGACCAGCACATCGAGCTCACCACCGCCCAGATTGTGGAGCGCGTGCAGGCCGTCTACGACGAGGTCAGCGATTTTCGAGCCTCGTTTCGGCAGGAGTATGCCAACGCTGCGCTTGGTGAGACAGACTCGTCGTCCGGCGTCATGCACTTTCTGAAGCCCGGTCATATGCGCTGGGATTACAGCGCGCCCGTGGCTCGCTACTTCATCATCGATGGCACATCGCTCTGGATCTACGAACCTACAGAGGCACAGTACTACACGCAGCCGCTCGCTGACTCCGAGCTGCCCACCGCTCTCCGATTTCTGATGGGAAGAGGCGAATTTGCAGAGGAATTCGACATCACGACCCTCGAGAACACTTCGGGTCGCATTGTACTCGAGCTGGTGCCCCGTCAGGATGAAGGTGAGTACCGAAAATTACGTTTCGTCGTGAATCCGCAAACCTTCCGCATCGACGAAACCACGATCTATGACCCGTTGGGCAATACCAATCGGTTTGTCTTTAGCGAACGTGTTGAGAATGTGGGCTACGTACCAGGCGACTTCGCGTTCACACCGCCACCGGGTGCGTCCCAGATTGAGGCGCCGGAATAGCCTCTCGCCTCGTGGGCACTTGCGAAGCTGATCATTCCGTGGAACCTTTCCCGTCGTGTTCTTCTGGCAACCCCGACCATCCTGTGCCCCCCGCCAACGTACGGTCGATCAGCAGCGGTGTCATGTCCAGCCCGACCATCCTCTATCTGCTCTCCGCGCTGTTGTGCGGTGCATACCTGGGGCTCTTCCTTCTGGTGAATCGCAGCGCATGGATTCACCGGGTATTTGGCGCTGAACGACTCGTCGAGGAGGTGCTGGAGACAGATTTCTTTGATGATTCTGCAGAGTTCGCACGAACGCCGAGCCGCGTGAGCGGTCTCAGGGCGACGGCGAACTCAGGGTCGCCCAGCGGACTGCGAGAGACGATCTCTCGTGATTGACCCGTTTGCCCACGGTCAGGCGGTCTGTTATTCGCCGCGAGACAGCGGGACAACGGGTGCTCCTTCGGGTCCGGTAGCCAGAATGCGCGCCAGTCGGGCGTCGTCCATACGCACATCCAGCGTCTTCGGAGCGGCTACACTGACTCGCCCGGCAGCCACACCGGCAGGTTTGCGCACATGCTTGCGGAGCGTGAACTGAACCGTCACCACCCCGTCGTGCCGTCCTTTGGAAAACCACGCTGCCAGCAGCGCTGCTTCTTCGAGCGCGCGCTGACTCACGGCTTTGCCTTTCGGCACCTGAATCACGACATGACTGCCTGCCCAGTCCATGGCATGCATCCAGATGTCGTTGCCCCGGGCAACGCGAAAGGTGAGCTGGTCGTTATCGGTGGAGCCGCGACCCACCAGAATGTGACTTCCATCGCTCGCCAGAAACGGATGATAGGGGAGGCGGGGAGTCGCTCTGGCTTTGCCGCCACCCCGCTCGGACGGAAGCTGCGGAGAGACAAGCAGCCGCCGGCTCTGCAGCTCGGCTCGAATGCGTTGCAGGGCGTGGGTATCTTCTGCCGCGGCGGTCGTGACTGCCGCCCTGCGAAGCGTGTCCAGGTCGTGCTCGGTCGTCTGAAGGCGCTGAAGGATG
>JAGWVZ010000837.1 GCA_018970625.1 Myxococcales bacterium
CCTTGCAATTTCGACTGACACCGGACGATGGACTACGCACTCACCTGACCGAAAAAGGGGTCTGGGTTTCACAGGAAGACAAGGTCCTGTACGAGCGAATCAACGCCGGTTCCGACTGGACGGCCTCTCGCGATGCCGAAATCATGGACCTGGGCGGACAGGACGTCGTTGTGCCCGACCTTGTGCTGACGAGAAACCGGGATCAAAAAAAGGCGTTTGTCGAGATCGTGGGGTTCTGGCGCGCGTCGTGGCTCGAACGACGAGCCTCCGTGCTGCGGCAGCATGCGCCCGAGAATCTCATCGTGTGCATCTCACGAAGGCTCGCGGCAGGGGATAAAGGCGAAGGCTTTGCCGAAGACTGGATTGATTATGCCGAGGTCATCCCTCTGGCCAGAATTCTGGCACAGGCCGAAAAGATCGCGCGCTAGCGTCGTTGCCGTTCGCGCGACCTCAGGCCTGTGCATCGGATGCAACGTGAGACCTCGAGCGCGCACCCGGGTGGATCAGCATTTAACGCGCGATGTGGTTCGTCGCGCGGCAAATGGAGTCATCCGGGGCGCAGCTGAAGCGGACGTGCAGGTGATCGGAGTGCCCCCTCTCATGCCGTATGATGCCCTCGGAACCGCGGCGACCAAAAGCCGCCTCATAAATGTGGGACGGGGTGCCGTCCTCGATCGCCTGCATCGCGAGTCTGGGAATCATGCGGCGGTCGGTAAACACATATTCCACCATCTGATTCTCGATCCAGTATCGGTACAGATGCCACTGCCGCTGCACATCGAGCTGTGACGGCGGTACGTGCCGAAACCCGGCTGAGGGTCCCGGCGCCGTCGTGTAATAGGTGACATCGGCGTCCCGGCCACTCTGATGGCTGCGATGCGGACGCAGGCGGCCGCCATAACGTGCGCTCAGGTCGGCCACCAGAGGGATTGTCCCACCTGGGAATTCCATTGCAGTGGACGTCAGACCCTGCACGAGCGCCATGACGGTGGAGGGAGTGCCCCAGGAATAGCGAGGATTGCGAACGATCCAGTGCTCCCCTTGCGGCATGGGTACCCCGCCTCGCAGGCGCCCCCGGTTTGGCGCTCCCTGTGAGGTCGACGGTTGTGCCTGACCGCGACGATAAACGGTGATGGCATGACCGCCCTGCAATGCGCCGAGATCAACCCCCGGATTCAGCGCGGCGAGCTCGGGAACCGCCATCGAAAAGGCATCCAGGACGTGATTCAGGCCGGTGCCTTCCGGTAGTCGGTAGTGGACGGCTTCGACAAAGCGGCTGGATTGCGTGAATCGAGCGGCGCTCTCGGCGACGTCAAAGCCAATGCGATGTCCGTCCGTGCGGGCACGCGCGGCCGCTACCGGGCGATCGGCGGATTGATGAGCCAGCGCAACGGCCGCCTCCACATGCCGGGAAGCCGCCTGCTGCAGGGACACGGCAGCAGCGACCGAAGTCTGCTCCGACTCTGTGGCACCGGTATCGCGGGCCACCAGAAAGAATGCGACCCATGACACGGCAACAGCCAGAACGGACGCTCCGGCTACATGTCGCTGAAATCGGTTCTGAAGCACGTGTGTACAGGCTGACAGGGGACTCACAAGAGCGCACGGGGATGTGCAACCTCGCGTAGCATGAAGACATTCTGGAAACACGGCAACAGAAAGTTGCCCGGTTGGCCTGGCACCAGCTGCAGCTCGTCAATCCTGAGCGCGTCGCAGA
>JAGWVZ010000073.1 GCA_018970625.1 Myxococcales bacterium
ACGCGCAGGCCAGCCAGCGCCGTCGCAGCAACCCAGACCTTGAAACCGCGGGTCTCCTGCCAGCGCTCAAGCTCCTCGTTTTCCTGCTCTTTCAATCCAATGGCGAGAACTTGCACGGCGACATCCTCGAATGGGGCTCCAACAACGCGTTGGGAGCGCTCTATCACGACTCTGCGAACGGTGGGAAGCCGAAGCTGCGCGGGGGAAGGGTCACGGGGCCACGCACGCATGGCGCTGTCCACATCGCCGAACCGCGACCCGGGCTCAGACGTGGTTTGTCCTTGCCCGTTTAGCCGAGAGTCTGCTACCGCTGCGGGCCCTGTCCTGAGAAACGGTTGAAACGCGTGCATCCTGCGCCTGTACGTGCACCCGACCCTGCGCCTTCGGCGTAAGCATGAGCAACATCCTCAACACGCAACACACGATCCGCCGCTCTCTGCTGCAGACGGCTGTGTTACAGCGACCCAGCGCTTCGGGGCCGCCGGTCACGCCAGCCCACACCGAACGGGAGCCTCTGGTCGAGACAACGCAGGCCGACAATCGAACCGTCAGCGACCCGGATTCTCTGGCAGGCGTGTGCATCGGTGATTTCCGTCTGCACTCCTTTCTTGGTGTGGGCGCTTTCGCTCAGGTGTGGAAGGCACATCACGTTGGAACAGGCGTGCCGGTCGCGATCAAGCTGGCCATGGGTCAGATGGACGAGCTGACCCGGGTGGAGTTTCAGACAGAGGTAGCGACGCTGGCGCGCCTTCGTCACAGCAACGTGGTACACGTGTACGACGCCGGAACGACATCGGAGACCGTGGAGCGGGAGAGCCGAGGGCAGCTGCTTCGCGACACTCCCTACGTCGTGATGGAGTACGCCAGCCGTGGTACACTCGAGAACCTGCGTCGTCCGATCACCTGGAACGACTTTGTTCGCATCGCGGTACAGGTGTTGAATGGCCTGGCGCACGCGCACGCTCGGGGGGTGCTCCATCGGGACATCAAACCAGCGAACGTGTTGCTGGGTTCAACGAGCGACCTTCGCTCTCACATCAAGCTGGCCGACTTTGGCATCGCGTTCTCGCTCAAGAGCAACGCAGCGGTGGCCGACCCAGAAGGCGACGTCGAAGCCCACATTCTGGGAACTCCGCTGTACATGGCACCCGAGCAGTTCTTCGGTGCGTGGCGCGACTATGGCCCAGCGACGGACATTTACAGCTTTGGTGTTGTGGCCTGGGAGCTCCTGACCGGCAAAGTGCCCTTTGAGGGCCACACGGTGCAGGAGCTCGCGATGAAGCACTACTCCTCGCCGCTCCCGCCGTTTGAGCCTGACATGGCGGTCCCCGATGGAACCCTCGCCTGGCTGGAGCGTCTGCTGACGAAAGATGCTCGCGACCGCATCGCCTTTGCTCGTCATGCTGCGCAACAACTGCTTGAACTGGGCCCGGCGCCTGCGACGGAGCCGCCGACGACGCCGATCACGCTGCCTACCATGACGCAGATCGCGACATCTGACTACCTGCGCTATGAACCCATGCCGCCGGCTCTGGCGATGAGCCTTCTGGGCGTGCGCGTCCCGCCACCCATGGGTCGAAGCGCCGAGCTGGCCCGGTTGTGCACGGTCATCAGCAACACGATCGCCGCTCAGGGTCAGGCGCTGGTGACGCTCCGTGGAGCCACCGGAGTCGGCGTATCACACGTGGGTTCCTGCCTGGTGGAGGCCCTGCACGAGGCGGGCGTCTCGCAGACCATCGCGGTGTTCTGCGACCAGCATACCCGGCTGAATGATGCCATGAGGAAAGCGCTCGGCAGCGTGCTCCGCATTGAAGGACTTCCGCTGGAGCGCGTCAGCCAGCGACTGCTGGAGCTTTGCGGAGACGTAGCCCGCGACGTCGAGGTCATGGCCCTCGCAGCCTGGCTGGACGGTGCTGCGGACCCCGACGGCGACATCTTCTGTGACTGGTTTCTGAGACTGGGTCGCAGACAACCGCTGATCCTCTGGCTGGATAACTCGGGCGAGGGAGTGGACCTGTCCGACCTGCTAGACGAGCTTCTGCGACGCGCTCGGCAAAACGGCGACCGTTGTCTGGTGCTGCACACCGACAGCTCTGTGAGGATTATCGATCCCCCTGTCCGACAGCGTTGGGTCACACACAGCCTTCACCACACCGAGTCGATTCACCCGCTCGACATTGCGACCATGACGCGGGTTCTGGACTCGACCATGCCGTTCTCGGAAGAGCTGAGGACCAATCTGGTGGAGATGAGCCTCGGCATGCCCGGCCGAGCCATGCAAGCCATTCGACAGTGGTCCAACGAGCAGCGCCTGACGGTGCATGACGGGCGTATCGATCTGGTAGATCGACGACGCTAGGGAGATCGGCGACCGGGCCTCATCGGCTGGCGGTCGTCGCGGAGTGGGGCGCCTGTAGTCGAGGGCGCCCTGTCATGGCTTGCGTTTACTCGAAGCGCACAGCAGCGCGCGCCGTGTCGCTTGACGATAAAGCGACATGGCGATACTCCCAAGGCCATGCACGATAGACTGGCGCCTGCTCAGTGTCGTCTGTGCTCGGTTCGTTTTTCTTTCTGATCTGGTGTTATGTCCGCGAGCGTCGCTCAGGATCGTCTTCGCGCGTACGGTGCGCGATTTTCTAGAGGCGATATGGCGTGTTCACCGGTCGGTTGCGCACCTGGTGCCTCTGCTATCCACCGGGATTTTCACCATTGACTCTTGAATCTCTCAGCACCCAACGGCGCGAACACGAGTGGCTGTCTCCTGTCGGAGATGCCGCATCGCTCCGGGCCCGCGTGCTCATTGTGGAAGACGAGGCGCTCATTGCTCTGAATCTGGAGCAACGGCTTCTGCGCGTGGGGCATGACGTTGTCGGCATCGCCGACAACCACGACGACGCCATCGCGCTCTTTCAGCAGCATGCTCCCGACCTCGTGCTCATGGACATCTCGATCTTCGGACCTTCCGATGGCATCGAGACGGCGCACTCCATGGCCCGGCTGGCCGATGTGCCCGTCATCTTTCTGACGGCCTACACCGACGACCAGACGGTGCTCCGCGCCACGGCCGTGTCGCCCTACGGTTACCTGCTCAAGCCCTTTGACGACCGCACCCTGTCTGCGACCATCAAGGTCGCGTTGTGGCGACATGCGGCCGACGTCAAGCTGCGGGTGCTGGCGCAGGCGGTTTCGTCCGCCACGATTGGCATCCTGCTGGCGGAAGTCAGCGGAGATGAGCGACGCGTGGTTTTCGCGAACGACACCTTCTGTACCATGAGCGGCACTAGCCGGGATTCGCTGCTCGGCCAGCCACCCCGATTCCCAACCTCGCAGCCAGAGGATCCTGCGCTGTTGCGCCTCACCGACGCAGTATCGAGCCTGACCCGGGCGAACGAGGTCCTGCGTGGCACCCGCCCCGATGGGTTGGCGTTCTGGGCAACGGTGAGCATTTCTCCCGTTCACAGTCCGAACGGCTCCGTCAGTCATCTGGTCATGTTCTTCGTGGATACTACGCGGGAACGTCAGGCACAGGATGCCCTGCTGGACAGTCAACGGCTGCAGGTGATCGGGCAGTTCAGCGCGATGATGACCCACGACCTGAACAACATCCTCGCGATCATTCAAAGTTATACCGAGCTGGCACGGGAGTCGATCGACGACGAAGCCATCCTGCGAGACCTTGAAGTGGTCAGCAATGCGACCCAGAGTGGCACACTTCTTACTCGTCGCCTGTTGGAGTTCTCGCGGCACGGAAACAGCGAAGCGATCGAAAGTGCCGACCTGACCCGGGTCGTGCGCACCGCCCGGCGCATGACAGAAGGGCTGTTGGGGCCGCTCATCACGCTGGACCTTCGGCTCGACCCCGAGCCGATGTACGTCGCGCTGGATTCTTCTTCACTCGGCCAGATCCTGATGAATCTGGTCGCGAATGCGCGCGACGCGATGCCCGACGGCGGCAAGGTCAGCGTCACGGTCACCCGGCCGGGAACGCCATCGGGGGAGATGAGTGCGCGGACTTATGTGCGGCTCACCGTGAGCGACTCCGGCAGCGGCATCGACGCCGAGCTGCTACCTCAAATCTTCGAGCCGTTCTTCACGACCAAATCGCGCGATCGGGGCACCGGTCTGGGTCTGTCTACCTGCCGCATGCTGGTGGAGCGGGCAGGCGGCGTCATCAGCGTGGCGTCCGCTCCTGGGGAGGGAACGACCGTCACCGTGGACTTCCCGCTCGCCGAAGGCGCTTTTCTTGGCTCGGCCGACCAGCTACCCGATACGCTCACCGTACAGGTAGAAGATGCTCGCTGCCTGCTCATCGAAGACCATATCCAGCTCCGTCGAGCCTACAGTCGAACGCTGCGTAAAGTGGGCTTCGATGTCATCGAGGTGGCGACAGCCAAGGCGGCTATCCGGGCACTCGGCGAATTCGGCGACTCCATTTCGCTCGTCGTCAGCGAAGCGATACTCCCGGATATGCCCGTGCTGGAAGTGATTCGGGAAGCTCACGCGAACACTCCGAAACTGCCATTCATCATTGTCTCGGGTGGCTCCGAACAGCCCGATGACCTGTATCGCTCGGGCGTCTCCACCCTCTACAAGCCGTTCCCGGTCGCTACGCTGGCGCGTAAAGCGGTAGACTCCGTCGGCGCAGCGGGCGGTGCCGTGCGACCGATAATGTCAAGCCCCGTTGTTTCCACTGGCGCTTCGATCAATCGCGTCGTCACCTCGAACGTCGTCGCGATCCGCAGTGACGCACCCACCGTTCTGGTCGTCGAAGACGAGGATCTGCTACGTCACGCCATGGCCGATGTACTGCGCGCGCAGGGTTACCTTGTGTTTGAGGCTGGTACTCATCAGGCAGCTCTCGCCGAAACCAACCGGCGGCATTTTGATGTTGCCCTGATCGACGTTCACCTGCCCGATGCCACCGGGTTTGAAACACTGACCGCACTGCGCAAGCTCGATGCGCTGCTCCCCATCATCATCCTCTCCGGTGACCACTCGGCCGACGTCGTCAAACAGGCACTCCGTGGCAGGGCGCAGGGCTTCCTGTCCAAGCCTGTACAGAACGAGCTGCTGCTTCAGGAAGTCGATGATGCCCACCGCGAAGGACAGGTCACCCGGCTGCAGCACAAGCTGCTGATGTCGCGAACCGGCACCGACGAGATGCTCTTTGACCTTGCCGCGACCGAGCGCAAGTACACGGCATCGCTGCCTGGCATCAACGCCTTCTTTCAGCCCATCATTCGATCCTACGACCACTCCATTTTCGGCTACGAAGCGCTCATGCGCAGCACCGGGCCTTTTGGAAACCCCTTGCAACTCATCACCGCCAGCGATGCGCTCGGTCGAATCGAGGAGCTTGGTCGAGCGATGCGCACCAATATTGCCAAGGCACTGCAGAACAACCCCGAACGCTACGAGCCGGTCTTCGTCAATCTCCACCCCATGGAGTTCCGAGCCAACCTGCTCACCCACTACGATGAGCCACTGCTGCCTTACGCGTCGCGTATCATCCTCGAAGTCACCGAACGTGCCCAACTCACGACGGGCTCCGACGTTGGTCACACGGTCGCCGCACTCCGGGATGCAGGCTATCGAATCGCCCTCGACGACCTCGGAGAAGGGTATGCCGGCCTGTCCTGGCTCGTCAAACTCGTACCGGACATCGCCAAAATCGATTTGTCACTCGTGCGCGATATCCAGAACTCCCGCATGAAACGCGAGCTCGTCAGTTCACTGGTCAGTGTGTGCCGACGCGAGAACACGCTCGTGGTCGCAGAAGGCGTAGAGACCCGCGAAGAAGCCGACCTGTTGCGTGAGATCGGCTGTGACCTGCTGCAAGGGTTCTACTTTGCCCGACCTGCTCCTACCTTTCTGGAATTTGTCGGCGACGGCTGAAGGCCGCGCACCCGCCACGCCGCTTCTCCTCCTGCCACAAACGGATCTCTCATGCAGACCATTCACGTTACCGAGTCGTCTGTCGCAGCACTCCAGCAGGCTATCCAGAAACTCGTCGAACAGGGTGCTTCCAGCATCCAGATTCTCGGCGCCGTCCAGAACCACTGGACGCCCGAAGACCTCGATCCCGTGCTCAAGGCAGCCGCTGTCCCAGTGTTTGGCGCGCTCTTCCCCGGCGTTATCTACGAAGGCCAGTCCTACGAATCTGGTTTTGCCGCCATCGGACACAGCGTCGATGTCACGATTGTCGTGCTACCCTGTCCTGCCCCGCCAAATCATGCCGTTCAGGCGCTGCAGCGGCTCAACGATTCCAGCACCATCTTCATTTATCTGGATGCAACCTGTCCCAGCGGAGATTTCACCCGACTGCTCTACAACGAACTGGGCGCTCATGCCTCCTGGTGTGGCGGGGGAGCAGGGGCACTCGACTTTGTGCGTCGCCCCGTCATTATCACGCCCGACGGACTTCAAGCTGGCGTCGCGATTCTCGCCGGCATGAACAAACGGGCCAGCATCGGCGTCACGCACGGCTGGGCCGCCTTTGGTAACCCCATGCTTGTCACGGAATCCAACGGCAACGACATCATCTCGCTCGACTGGCGCCCTGCTTATGATGTCTATCGCGAGATTGTCGAGGCTCACTCCGGACGCACCTTCGAGCAGGAAGGCTTCTTTCAACTCGCCAGCGTGTACCCCCTTATGCTCGAGACGTTCGGCGGAGAGGGCATCGTACGCGACCCGCTGGCCCCCCTCCCCGACGGGAGCCTCCGTTGTGCCGGTGATATGCCCGTGCACTCCATGGTGCGCGTCGCCAACGGCAACCCAGAAGGCATGCTGCTGGCTGCCAGCGAAGCGCAGGCCAAAGCCGTGAGTGGTCACCCCGGTACCCCTGGCTCCGTAGGCCTCACGATCAACTGCATCTCGCGAGCCCTCTTGCTCAAGGACCGCCTCGCAAACGAACTTCAAGTGCTCCGCATTCCCCACGCCACGCAGGTGGGTGCCCTCACCATCGGGGAGTTCGCCAGCGCTGGTGGCAAGCTGCTGCAGGTTCATAACAAGACCACCGTGCTCGCCGCACTCGCCCCGAGCCAACCGGGTACATGAACCCTCTCGCCTTCCAGTTGCTCAGCCTGCAGTTCGAGCTGTCCATGGCCATGAGCAGCACGTTGGAGCTCGACGCCATGCTCAAGGCCGTCGCCAACGTGCTGTTGCGCAGAGTCGATGCTCAGGCGGTCGCCCTCTATCAGGCGCAGGAGCACACGGACGAGCTCTCACTGTGCCTCTGCATGCCACTCCGCGCCGAGTTGCCGGAAACGCACACATCCCTTCCGTGGGACGAGGCGGCACCGGTCCGCATGGTCACCGAGTGGAAGTCACCCACCGCACCCAACTACCTCTTTCCGCTCCCCGGCTTCGGATTGCTCGTGCTTGACTGCCCGGCAGGCGAGCTGACCCCGACACTGCTCCGCGCGCTCGAACCACTGGCCGAACGCCTGGGACGAACAGCCCGCGCATGCGCCGACCATGCCGCGATTCGCTCCACGCAGGCGCGGTTCGCAGAGATCATGCAGACCGTTCCCGAGGTTATCTACGAAGGCGCACTCGCAGAGGATGGTATCCTCTCGTTCACCTACGTCAGCCCGCGCGCACTTGACGTACTCGGTGTCAGCGCCACGGCGCTCATGAACGACAGCCTCTCGTTCCAGCGCATTGCAGGTCAGGAGTGGCCCGCACTTCAAGCGTCACTTCGGCAGGCCGCCAGGTCAAAATCCCCCTTCGAACACGTGCTGCGTATCGACCGGTCGCACCAGAAAACTCGTTGGTTACTTCTGGCTGGGCGTCCACAAACGCAACGTGCCGATCACGTCGAGCTCTGGAGTGGCTTTGTACAGGATGTGACCGCCCGCGAAGAGCTCGCCATGGCACAGCGGGCCATGAGTGAGCTGCAGCTCTCCACACTGCTGAACACGGTGGGCGATGCCATCATCGGGAGTGACGAAAACTCGGTCATCACCCACTGGAACCCCAGCGCCGAGAAGCTGCTGGGCTGGACGGGCGACCAGGCGATAGGCGCGCATCTCCACCTCATCATCCCCGACCGACATCGCGCCGGCCACCTCGAAGGTATGCGGCATCATATACTCACGGGTGAGACACGGGTCGTTGGACGCCCCGTGGAGCTGCCTGCTCTGCATGCCGATGGGCACGAGGTACCCGTCGAACTCGTGCTCAACCGGGTACAGACAAAAGACACTGTCCTGTTCTTTGGCGTCCTGCGAGACCTCACCGAGCGCAAACGCATCGAACACGAGCGACAGCTCGCGCTCGAACAGGAGCGGCGCTATGTGAACGCACTGCGGCATATCTCGGCCGCCGGACATACGGATGACGCCGAATACCTCGCGCAGGTGACACAGCTCGTCGCTGAAGCGCTTGAGGCCGATCGCGCCTCGCTTTGGCGCCAGAGTCAGGGCCACGTGGTTTGCGACGGACTCTTTGATTCGCTCGAAAAAACAGAGTTTGGCGTAGGAACGGTCGGCCCCACCACACCAAGGCGATACCTCGCCCGCCTGCGCGAGGAACAGGTCGTCGGCATCTCGGACCTGCAAAATTCGAGCATTGCGACGGAGGTCAGGGGAGCGCTTCGCACCGCCCCCTACACGCGCTCGCTCCTCGACGCTGCCATGGACGCCTGGGATGACGACATCTGGATCCTCCGCATCGAAAGCGCCAGCAACCGGTCCTGGACAGGCGACCAGCGTCGCTTCTGTAGTGAAGCGCTCTCCAGCATCGCGCAGGAAATCGAACGGTTTCACCACGCCCGATTCGCGGCCCGACATCAGGCGATCCTCTCCTCCATCGGAGATGGCGTCATCGCCTGTGACCTCGATGGCAACATCACCATGATGAATCTGGCGGCCGAGTCATTGACGGGTTGGGCCGAAAACGCTGCACGTGGCGAACCCCTGGACCGTGTCCTCAATCTTCAAGCCCGCACCGGATCGTTCCCCATCACCCTCCATGATGACGGGTCGCCCGATGAACGGTCCATGACGCGACTCGTTCGTCCCGACGGGGTCACCATACTCGTCAGCGTGAACGACGCACCGATTTTTCAGGACGGCGTTCACATCGGCCGCGTCGTCACGTTCAGCGACATCAGCGCTCGTGAAGACGCACGCGTCGCCATCGAGAAGCAGTATCAACGCATGCGCTCGCTCGGACAGGCGATTCCGGACCTGCTCTTTGTGCTGCATGTTGACGGCTCCCTCTGGTACCTGCAGGGCGCTGCACACCCCGACCTGATCACCTCTCCCGACGACGCGTCCACTTCGTCTCTGCAACAGATCTTCTCGGACGAGCTCGCCACTGAAATTCAGACGGCCGTGCAACGCGCTGTTTCCTCGAACGAACTACAAACCGTCCAGTATTCGCTCGAATTGCCACAGGGACGCCAACAGTTCGAAGCCCGTCTGGCGCCCATGAACGAGCACGAAGTCACCGCGCTCGTCCGAAATGTCACCCGCGAGTACGAGCGCGAACGCATGCTGCAGGAAGAGCGTGAGCGCATGGCCGTGGTACTCTCCAGCACGTCCGCGATCATCTACTCTGCGAACCTGCCCGACTTCTCAATCGACTATATCAGCGACTCGGCAACGACCGTGCTCGGCTTTTCGCGGGCCGAGTTTTCTTCATCAGGCTTCTGGGAGAGCGCGGTGCACCCCGATGATCAGGCCCGAGTCAAATCGGACCTCGGGGGCCTCTTTGTGCATGGCCACCACACGCACGAATACCGCCACCGCCATGCGCGAGGTGGCTACAGATGGCTGCGCGATGAGGTTCGACTTCTGCGCGACCCACAGGGCGTGCCCTTCAAAGCGGTCGGCGCATCGTTCGACATCACCGAGCGCCGCCAGATCGAACTTCGCCTCGAGAGCACGCTTGAGCTTCAACGCGCCATCTCGTCGCTGTCCACCGACTTCCTTACCCACAACGATCGCGATATCACGCCGCTGCTGAAGCGGGCACTCAGTCGCATCGGAGAAGCGCTGAAGGCCAAACGAGCCTACTTTGTCGCTGCCAGCGAACAGCCATTTACCATCGAGTCCGTCGAGTGGACAGACCGCGCCGACGAGCATTTGTTGGTTCGATCCCCTCTCGGTCCGGACTGGTGGCGCTCTATCTGGCCCAACGCATCCACAGAGGACAGGCTCTTCCTCATACGCATTGTCGCGAATCTGACGGTCGAGGAACGAAAAAACCTGCATCCGTTGCTTCAAGATGATGTGACCGCATTCGTCTGGGTCCCCCTGTTGGACAATGGCCGTTTCCTTGGCGTCGTCGGCCTTGATAACCCCGATACGGTATTGCTCGGAGCCGACGAGACCCTGCTTCGATACGATCCTCAGCTCTCGGACGATCTCGCCGTTGCGCTCGGCGTCTATGCCGAGGTGCTTCAGGCGGGCATGCGAAGAATGGCTGACGAGCGGAGCCTGCGTCAGTTGAATGTTCGCATTTCACAGCAGCTTCAACAGCAACGCACCATGCTCGATCTGTCATCGGCGCTGGTGCTCGCTGACGATCAGCACGCTTTCTTCCATGCGTTGCATGAGAAGCTGAATCTCGTCCCGGGATGCGTCAGAGCCTCTCTTGTAAGGCGCATCGGAAACTCCAGACGTTACACCATTCAGCTCTTTGTGATGAAGATCGACCTGCCCCCGGAACAGGCCGTACAGTTCATTTCCGACACCAGCAGCACTTTCGAGGTCGAAGAGTCCGAGCTACAAGGCAGCGCTCCCATGGTCAGCATGCTGGGCCGCGAAGTGCTCTCCACACTACGAGAACCCGTCGAGCGGTTCGATGACTGGCTGAAACTC
>JAGWVZ010000074.1 GCA_018970625.1 Myxococcales bacterium
GTCGCACGCGTCGGTCATGCCGCATCTGGATCTGGGCGGCACGCGGCAGAACGTGCTCGCCGCCCGCATGGGCATTAGCAAGCAGGCCGTCGGGCAGCTGCTGGACGAAATCGAGGATGCGGGTTTCATTTATCGAACCCCCGACCCCGCCGACAAACGCGCCCGTCTGGTGCGGCTCACCGAGTCGGGGCAGCAGGGGCTCCTGGTGGCGTTGCAGGTCATGCGCGACGTCGAGCAGCAGCTTCGCAGGGCGGCGGTGCAAACGGACGTCGACGCGCTGAGTGGACTGTTGCAGACGCTCATGCCGGGTCTCGAACAGCTGCACGCGCAGCTGGGCGCGCCGCCCGATTCAGCGAGTGCGTTTTCGCACACCCCGGGTGGCGATAACGAGGCCTGATACCGCCCCGAAGGCCGGGCCAACACGCCGGCGACTGCGTCGGCAAGCGCGCGCAGCGTGGTGTCAGGGGCTGGCCCGCAGCTTGCACTTGCTACCGATGCCCACTGGTGCCCCCGCCTTTTACCCGGCTTTTCATGCCCGTTTTGCATTCAGCCGACCCCGAGGCCGACACGCGTCCTGCGCCCGACGCCAACTCAGCCATTGTGTCTGCCCGCGGCCTGACGCGCATTTATCGCATGGGAGAGGTCGATGTGGTGGCGCTGCGTGGCGCGACGCTGGAGCTCATGCAAGGCGAGCTGCTGGTGCTGCTGGGTGCGTCGGGCAGCGGAAAATCCACCCTGCTCAATATTCTCGGGGGGCTGGATGTGGCCACCGAGGGCGAGCTGTGGTTTCGCGACCAGGACCTGAGTCGGGCCAGCGAGTCGCGGCTGACGCGCTATCGCCGTGACCATGTTGGTTTTGTCTTTCAGTTCTACAACCTCATTCCCAGCCTCACCGCGCGTGAGAATGTGCAGCTGGTCACCGACATCGCACCCAATCCCATGCGCGCCGAGGATGCGCTGGCCATGGTGGGGCTCGAAGAACGCATGGACCATTTTCCGTCGCAGCTTTCGGGTGGCGAGCAGCAGCGGGTCGCCATCGCGCGCGCCGTCGCCAAGCGCCCCGACGTGCTCATGTGCGATGAACCCACGGGCGCGCTCGATTACAAAACCGGCGTCCGGGTGCTCGAGGTCATTGAACGGGTGAACCGTGAGCTGGGTACCACCGCCGCCATCATCACCCACAACGCGCCCATCGCGGGTATCGCCGACCGTGTGGTGACCATCTCGGACGGTCAGATTCGTTCGATTGAGCGCAACGCCACCCGGGGAAATGTCTCGGAGCTGCGATGGTAGCCGCGTTACACCGCAAATTGTTTCGGGATTTGTTTCGTCTGCAGGGGCAGGTGCTCACCATTGCGCTCGTGGTGGCCGCTGGCATCGCCTCCTTTGTTGCGCTGCGAAGCACGCTCTCTTCGCTGGAGTCGTCGCGCTCGCTCTACGAAGCCCAGTACCATTTCGGAGATATCTTCGCGCATGCCGAGCGTGTGCCCGATGAGGTAGCCGCCCGCCTGCTCGAGATTCAGGGTGTTGCGTCGGTGTATACGCGCGTGCTCGAGCGTGTCTCGATGCCGCTCGAAACCATGGTGGAGCCCGCAAATGGGCGCCTGATTTCGCTGCCCGACGGTGAAAATGCGCCGCTCAATGCCGTGTACCTGCGCGCCGGGCGATTTCCCGAAGCCGGGCGGTCGCGCGAGGTGGTGTTACTGTCCTCGTTCGCAGAATCGCACGCCCTGCGACTGGGCGATTCGGTGCCGCTGCTGGTACAGGGCCGACTGTACGACATGCAGGTGGTGGGTCTGGGCATGACGCCCGAGTTTATTTTCCCCATGGCCGAAGGCGACATGGCGCCCGACGACGAGCGTTTCTTCGTGGCCTGGATGAACGAGTCTGCCGTGAACGCCATGTATGACATGCGGGGGGCTTTCAACGATGTCGTCGTTGACCTGCAGCCGGGCGCATCGGGCGAGTCCGTGATCGAAGAAATAGACCGCTGGCTGGTGCCATTTGGTTCCAATGGGGCCATCGATCGGGACGGACAATTATCGTCTCATGCGGTGGATTCAGAGATGAGTCAGCTGCGCGTGATGGCGACCGCGGTGCCCATTCTTTTTTTACTGGTCGCCGCTTTTCTACTGAACGTGGTGCTGGGCCGCCTGGTGCAGCTGCAGCGTCCACAAATCGCGGCGCTCAAGGCGCTGGGTTATTCGAATATCGAAATTGGTACCCACTTTCTGTTGATGATGATGGTGGTGGTCGTGGTCGGTTCGGTGCTCGGCATCGTCGCCGGCGTCTGGCTGGGCACTGCGCTCACCAACCTGTATGGCGACACGTTTCGGTTTCCCATTCTGCGGTTTCGCCTGCAGGGGGCCGTGGTCGTGATATCGCTGCTGATTAGCCTTGTGGCCGCCGTCGCCGGCGCGCTGCAATCGGTGCGGCAGGTGGTGGTGCTGCCCGCTGCAGAAGCCATGCGCCCCGAAGCGCCCGGTATTTTCCGAAAGGGTCTGCTGGACTGGTTTCGAATTTCGCAGATTACCGGCACCGCGGTGCGCATGGTCACCCGCGAAATGGCCAGCAAACCGTGGCGACTCGGCTTCTCGGTCGCAGCCATCGCCATGGCGGGCGCCATTCTGGTGGTCGGGCGATTTTCGGCCGACGCCTTCCATTACATGATGGAGATTCAATTCCAGAAATCGTGGCGCGAAGATGTCACTGTTACCTTTATGCGCCCCGTATCGATGGCCACCATTCAGGAACTAAACCGTATTCCCGGCGTGCTCGAAGCCGAGGGCATTCGGGCGGTCGGCGCCCGTGTGCGTCATTTACACTACGAACGCGATGTGCCCATGCAGTGGATGAGCCGTGACTCGGACCTGCGCGAGCTGTGGGATATTGATGAGGTGCGGTTTTACGTCCCGCCTGACGGCGTACTCATGACCACGGCGCTGGCCACGGCTCTTCACCTGCGCCCGGGCGATACCTTTCTGGCCGATATTCTGGAGGGCCAGCGTCCGCAGGTCGAGCTGCGGGTCGTGGGTACCGTGGTGGAACCCTTTGGCATGCAGGTGTATCTGTCGCAAGAGCTGGGCATGCAAATCGCCAACGAGCCGCCATTGGCCAACATGGCCCTGCTGCGCATTGATCCGCAGCTCGCCGACGTGGTGCAGGACCACCTGCAGGAGATCCCCGGGGTGCTGACCTCCATGCAGAAATTCAGGCTTATTTCCCGATTTACCGACCAGACCGGCAAAATGATGTTCTCGATGACCCTGATCCTGACCGTGCTGGCCAGCACCATCGCGGTCGGGGTGGTGTACAATAACGCCCGCATTGCCCTGTCGATGCGCGGCCGTGACCTGGCCA
Source organism: Myxococcales bacterium (assembly GCA_018970625.1). The sequence continues at coordinate 3,361 of JAGWVZ010000074.1, forward strand.
GCCTGCGCGTCCTCGGATTTACCCGCTCCGAAATTGCAGTTATTTTTCACGGCGAAATTGCCTTGCAGGTTCTGTTGGCCATTCCTCCCGGTATTCTGGTGGGACGCTGGATTTCGATCGCCGTCGCCAAATCCATGAATCCCGAAATATTCCGGTTACCACTCCTTACCTCCAACGCGACCATCCTGTTTGTTAGCGCGGTGTTGGTGGGCTCGGGATTGATAAGCAGCCTGCTGGTCAACGGGCGGCTCAACAACCTTGACCTTATCGCCGTGCTAAAAGCTCGGGAGTAAACCATGTCCACCTCGGGTCCACTTCCTCTGCTGCTTGTGCTGGCAGCGTCTCTGCAAGCCCGCGTCATACGCTGGTTCCTGATTGCCGCGGTCGCTGTCGCCTGTGCCTGGGCAGGCTGGATTGCCCTTCACCCCCAACCCCCCGATGTGCTGGTTCACCTCGTGCAGACGGGGCCCATGGAGGTGCGTGTCGAGGCCGATGGCGTGACGCGCATTCGCGAACGGGTGGTCGTATCGGCACCCGCCGCCGGACAGACCTCGCGGCTCACCCTGCGGCCCGGCGACGTGCTGCGCGCTGGCGACGTCATTACTCAGCTCTCGGCGCCGCCCGCCGCCCTGCTGGACGCCCGAACGCGCGCCGAAACCGAAGCGCGCGGCGCGGGTGCCCGCGACATGCTGCGGCAGGCGCAGCGCATGGAGACGCTGGCCCAGCAGGCGCTGGACTATGCACAGACCGAAGAGACTCGCCTCGCTCACCTTCAGGAGCGCGGCACCGTCACCATGGCCGCTCTCGAATCGGCACAGTTTGCCGTGCGCTCGCGCGAGGCCGATCTCGCCAGCGCCCGATTGCAGTCGCGCGTCGCGCGGCACAACGTCGATCAGGTCCAGGCGGTTTTGCAGGGCGGCGATGCGACCGAGGGGAGCGCCATGGCCATTACCGCGCCCGTCGACGGGGTGGTGCTCCGCGTGCTGCAGGAAGACGCCGCAGTGGTTGCACCCGGCATGCCGATTCTGGAGATGGGCGACCCCGCGGCCATCGAGGTGGTTGCCGATGTGCTGACCGCCGACGCCGTTCGCATCGACGTGGGTGCACATGTCACGCTCGGCCGCTGGGGAGGGCAGACCGACCTGTACGGGCATGTGGCCCGCATTGAACCGCAGGCGTTTACCCGGGTGTCTGCGCTGGGCGTAGAAGAGCAGCGCGTCAATGTGCGCATTGACCTCGACGGCGACCCGTCGCTGTGGCGGCGAGTCGGCGACGGATGGCGCATTGAGGCTGGCATTCGCACCTGGATGGCCCCCTCGGTGTTGCAGGTGCCGCAGAATGCACTGTTTCGATACGGTGAGCAGTGGGCCGTGTACACCGTACACGACGAGGTGGTTCACCTTACACCCGTGGAGCTCGGGCAACGAGACGACCGTACCGCGCAGGTGTTGTCGGGCCTCGCGCCGGGTGACCGCGTGATTCTGCACCCCAGCGACGCCATTCAGGAAGGGTTGCGGGTGGTCGCCGTCGTCGATAGCAGCCTCTCGTCAGACTCGGCCCCGTTGCATGAAGCTGAAAATGTCCACGAAGGCAGCGACTCTGCCGCCCTGAGCGGTCTAACCGAAGCCGTGACCGGGGGTTCGGCGGAGTAGCCCGGGGTAGCGTTCGCTGGTTTGTAGTCCGTTACCGTGCCTGCGGTGACATCTACGTGCGTAGCCCTTTAGCGCTTCAACAGCGACGCAAACGGTCGATTATCGAGCGACTCCTTTGCAGGCTGCTGTGGTTGCGGCTTGCGGTCCTGTGGTCGACCGCCACCCTGACGATTGCCGCCGTCACCTGACCGTGCACCGCCCTGCGTCGAGGGTGGGGCAGGGCGCTGCCCGCTCCCCGACTGGCCACCACGTGCGTCGTGTTGCCGAGGCTCCGGGGGACGCTGAGCACCGGCGCGCAGCTCGTCGAGCTCGCCCGATCGGGCGGTCAGGCTAATGCGCCGGCGCGCGACATCGACCTCCATGACCCGCACCGTTATGCGGTCGCCCGCCTTGACGAGCTGCGCGGGGTCACGAACGAAATTGTCGCTCAGGTGCGACACGTGCACCAGGCCGTCCTGATGCACGCCGACGTCCACAAAGGCGCCAAAGGCGGTCACGTTGGTCACGACACCTTCCAGCGACATGCCCACCCGAAGGTCTTCGATGGCATGCACGTCGTCGCGGAATTTCGGTGGTTCAAAAGTCTCGCGCGGGTCGCGGCCGGGCTTTGCCAGCTCGCTCACAATATCGCGCAGGGTGGGCAGGCCCACATCTTCGCTCACGTACCGGTCCAGCGGAATGCTGGTCGCCAGAGACGCATTGCCGACGAGCGATTTCAGCGGAACACCCAGATCGGCCGCCATGCGCTCGACCAGCGCGTAACGCTCGGGGTGAACGGCCGATGCATCGAGCGGGTGCTCCGACGAACGCAGCCGAATGAAGCCGGCACATTGCTCAAACGTGCGGGGGCCCAGGCCCGGCACCTGCAACAATTGTTTGCGGGAACGAAAGGCGCCGTTCTGTTGCCGGAATTCGATGATTTTCTTCGCTGTGCCCGGACCAATGCCGGCGACGTACGACAACAGCGGCGCCGAGGCGGTATTCAGCTCGACGCCTACGTGGTTGACGCAAGACTCCACCACGTCGGACAATTTTCGCTGCAACAGGGGCTGATGCACGTCGTGCTGGTACTGACCCACGCCAATCGCCTTCGGGTCAATCTTCACCAGCTCGGCCAGCGGGTCCTGCATGCGGCGACCAATCGAGATGGCGCCTCGAATGGTCAGGTCCAGGTCAGGAAACTCCTCGCGCGCGACGTCCGAGGCAGAATAAACGCTGGCGCCGGCTTCGTTCACCGGAACCACCAGTACGTCGGCGATTGCGTTGTCGCGCAGCACCTGCTTCGCAAAAGTTTCGGTCTCGCGACCGCCTGTTCCGTTGCCGATGGCGATCGCAAACGGCACGTATTTCTTTACGAAACGCGCAAGGTCCACCGCGGCCTGCTGCGCCTTCTGTTCGCCGAGCGCCGGGAAAATGGTGATGTATTCCAGCATTTTCCCGGTGGCATCCAGCGCGACACATTTGCACCCCGTCCGCAAACCGGGATCAATCCCGATAATATTCTTTTCGCCGGCCGGAGCAGCGAGCAGCAGGTTGCGTAAATTCGACGCGAAAATATCGACCGCCTCCACGTCGGAGCGCAGTTTGAGTTCCACGCGCATGTCGGTCTCGATCGACGGCAGCAGCAGGCGCTTGCACCCATCCTCGACGGCCTGACGCAGCTGCGGAGCCCACGGCGAGCGCGGCTCGACCCCCATGGACGCGGTGACCCGGTCGGCGAGCCGGCCAGCGTCCACCGCGATATCCGCGCGCAAAAGGCCCTCTTTTTCGCCACGACGAATGGCCAGATACCGGTGCGAAGGCATCTTCGCGATCGGCTCACGGAAATCATAATATTGCTCGAATTTCGTGCGCTGCTTCTTCGCCTCGTCCGTCGCTTCGGTGACCAGCACCCCCTCCCGCTCAAACGTCTCGCGGGCCAGGCCGCGCACGTCCGCCCGGTCCGCGACCATTTCGGCCACCATATCCCGCGCGCCCGCCAGCGCATCGTCGACGGTCGCGACCTCGGGGCCCAGAAACGCGGCTGCCTCCGTGGTGGGAACGCCCTGCAAACCCTGTGAAAGTATCTGCAACGCCAGGGGCTCCAGACCGCGCTCGCGCGCGATCACCGCGCGGGTGCGACGCTTCTTTTTATACGGCGCAAACAGGTCCTCGACGCGCGCCTTGGTGGTCGCGCCCACAATCTGGTTCAGCAGCTCGCGCGTCAGCCTGCCCTGTTCTGCGATCGCCTCGAGCACCGCCTGCTTACGCTCGTGGAGCTCGGCCAGATACGTACGGCGCTCGTCAATATCCCGAATCTGCACCTCGTCCAGCCCTCCCGTCGCTTCTTTGCGATAACGCGCAATAAACGGAACCGTCGCTCCCTCTGTCAGCAGCTTCAGCACCGACCCGACACCCGTGCGCGGCAACTGAAGCTCGCGCGCCAGGGCCTCGGTCGGGTCAAAGGGGGGCAGACTCGGGGCAGGTACCGTCGTCACGTCAGACATAGCGCTCTTCATGGGAGGATCATCGGATTCCCCGTCGAGTCTGTCTGCACGCACATCCATCACCCTTGGGGGACAGCCTGCCTACCTGAACCCGGGGGCGAAAACAACGGAAAATGTGTTCAGGTGCGCGGTGCGCCAGCGCGTGGGTGCACCGCTGCGCATCAGTCCAGATCGGCCATGCTCGACAGGCGCTTGGCCTTCTGCTTCTGCAGAATGGCATACAGAATCGCGATCAGCCCCAGCAGGAAACCCGCCGCCGGAATGCCAAAGCGAAGCGTATAATACGCGCGCTGCATGCCGGAACGTGCCGCATCAATACGCGCAGGGTCAACCCCTTCTGCGCGGCTCAGCGCCGCTTCGCCTTCTTCCATGTCGTCGGCGTTCATGCCCATGCCGCGCACCAGCGTCAGCTTCTCGACGTACCGAACCCACGCCTCGCGCAGGGCCTCCGTGGTCCCACCCGGTGCGATCTCGGTCGCCGCGTCCAGCGCCGCTCGCGCCGTATCCAGATGATTCGCCTCGAGCTCCTGCGTGGCGCGCGCGATCCACGCATCCACCATCGCCGACTTGAACCCGTCGATCTCTTCCTGCGTCAGGTCGTAGCGGCTCTGCGCCTCTTCCAGCTTGCGATAACCACGCGTAATCATACGCGGATCATTCGGATTGGAGGCCATCTCAATGCCCTCATCCAGCGTCGCCAGCGCACGACAACGATTGATCTCCTCGGCGTTGTTTTCCCACGCGGGAATGCCGTCCAGAATACGCTCGCCGCGCACAAACTCATTGCGCGCCGCCACCAGCTCGTCATTCCGGCACAGCGCCAGACCGTCTTCCACAATCTGACTCGCCACCGCCTCGCCGGCCACCGCGACATCCGGATACGTGCCCCACGCCGGATGCAACAACGTGATCGCCTCGAGCGCGCCTGCCCTGTCTTCCGTGGCTGGCTGCATCGCCGTCACCACCCAGCGACACAGCCGGGGAATCAGCTCGTCGGCCAGCGCGACCACCCGCGGATCTTCCGGCGCAATCTCGCGCGCGTCGCCCAGCGCCGTAATCGCAGGCCCAAGCGTCTGCATCGAGCTCGCGCCAATATCCTTCGCCGTGGTGGCAAACGCGACAGACGCCTCCAGAATAATCGGACGCCACTCGGGCAGCAGGTTGCCCTGCTCATCTTCCTCGCGGAACAGCAACGCATCCTGAGGCCGGGCGCTGTCCACCAGCGTCTGCGCCATGGCCAGCTTGGCCTCGTTCGAGATGCAGTTCACGTGCAGCGACACTTCACGCAGCAGCGGGCCCACCTCTTCGTACACCGAAATCCGCGCCGCGCCGCGGGTGTTCAGAATCTGCGTGCTCGCGCTCTCGCACAGCTTCGCCTCCATGGCCGCGCGCAAGCCATCCAGTCGCTCCAGATCAAAATAATTCCGACGAATCTCTTCGTTGCGCGCCAGCGCCGTGGCCTGCAACCGGGCCGCCCGCGATACCGGCGGAATAAACCGGCGAAGCTCGGTCAGCGCCTCGCGAATGCGTGCGTCGTCGCCACCATCCAGCGCCGCCTGTGCCGGCCCTGCCACCAGGTCAATGTCCACGCCGACGCCAGCCAGCACGCGCTCCGCATCGGAAATCTGCCGCTCACCCGCGTCGGGAAAGCTCACCGCGATGTCCGTCGATGCGCCCGGCTGCAGGTTAATGTCCAGCGGCTCCGCATTATCAAACGACACTTCGCTGCCGTCGGGCTCTACGAATGTCACCTGCACGTTCGCCACTTTCACCGGGAACGCGAACCGATTTTCGAGGCGCGCATAGCCGGTTGTACCGCCATCGCTCGTCAACTCCACCGCCACATCCTGCGCAAACGCGACCGTGCCGGGGGCTGCCAGAAGGGCGAGACTCAATACGACAACGCGAAAAAAAGGAGCCAGACGCATGACAAATCCTTGAAACGAGGCCTACCGGTGGCGCGCCCATACGCGATCCGGGGCGCGTCGGCAACGCGCGTGTGCCACGAGCGTGTGCCACGAGCGACACCGACTCAACGGCAACGCCGATTGCACCGCCGCCCTGCCTCTGCTACCGCCGCACCGCATGACCACCCCCGAACAAATCCTCGCGCAAGAGCCTGGCGGTTGGCCAGCCGATGCCGAGCGCGCCCGATTTGCAGGCGACTGGTTCATCTGGCAACGCAAGCGGGGGCATCGTACCAGCACCGACGACATGCTCACCGCGTGGGCCGCCGTCTGTCGGGCGCAGCGCCCCGTGCAGCGCTATTGCGACCTCGGGTGTGGCATTGGCTCGGTGCTGTTGCTCACCGCCAACGCCCTTCGCCCCACCGAGAGCCTCGGCGTGGAAGCGCAGGCCCAGAGCGTCGAGCTCGCGCGACGCACCCTGGCCGAGCTGCCTGACCCGCCCAACCTGCGCATTCTGCACGGCGATTTTCGGGACGTTACGGTGGAGCGCGTCGGCCTGTTTGACCTCGTCACCGGGTCGCCCCCCTACCTGCCGCTCGGCACCGGCGTGCTGTCGCCCGATGCGCAACGGCGCGCCTGCCGATTTGAACTCCGCGGCGGCGTCGAAGCCTACCTCGAGACCGCCGCCCGAATTCTGAGTCCGGTCGGCGAAGTCCACCTGGTGTTTCAGACCCTGTGGGCGCCTCGGGTGCTGGCCGCGGCCAACGCCGCCGGTCTTCAACTGCAATGGCAGCTGGACGTGCACATGCGCGAGGGTCGCGCCGAACCCTTCCTGTCCACCTTCAGCTTCGCCCGCGCACCCGCGGATGCTTTGCAGGGCGGCGGTACGCCCCGACACACGACCATGACCATCCGCGACGCACGCGGTGAGGTGACGCCGGAGTATCAGCAGCTGCGCACCGACCTGCATCTGGCGTAAAGCCGCCGGCCCGTTCGTCCGCGACCCGGCCCCTACCCGCGTCTCGTCCATGACACCGTACCGGCCGACCCCCGTATCGGCCATTTGCTTAATTAAAACGGCTATTTACCGCATTCGCAGCGGCGTCGCACACGCCTGCATCACGCCCGAACCCGCGCCTCAATGGCCTCGGTAATCACGCGCTCCCAGTTCGCTTCGGGTGTGCTCGCCAATAGGCGCTCCACCTCAAGGGCGCCCACACACTTCTCGAGCAAGTCCCGCAGTGCCTGTAGCTTGCCTTTGGTAACGCCCTTCTCGATACCCTTCTCGATACCCTTCTCGATACCCTGAGCTTCCCCCTTCGCAAACCCGCGGTCGTGCGCGGCCCACTCGTTCTCGAAGATGGGCTGAAAGGGGTGCTCGCGCTTCATCTGGTTCATGATCAACTCCTTCAGGTGGGGGGCA
>JAGWVZ010000838.1 GCA_018970625.1 Myxococcales bacterium
CTCTGAGATCCCTACGGGATCTACGCCTACAACAACGTCCCGTACACGGCCGACTGAAGGAGAAACAGCCATGAGCAACGGACTTCCGAACTACGGCCGGTACATCTCTCGCCCCTCTCTTGCAGCACTGAAAACTGAGACGGACGGTCAGCGTTTTCCATTCCCGTTCGCGCTCGTCACGTTCGCCGACAACACTCCTCCTGTCCTCGTATTCAACCAGCAGGTCTATCAGTTTCTCGTCCCCGGGGATGCCAGGCGGCTCGTCGATCAACACGGAGCCGTCTTCGTTGATGCAGGGCCTGACTCGGGAGCGGGCGCCACAGACTTTCTCGCCGTGCAGAACGCCTCTGGAGGGAATCCTGTCGTAGTTCAAGCAACGAGTAAGTCCAATGAGAACGTGAATCTACTGATTGGGTCCAGCAACTCCGGGTTGGCGGCGCTCGTTACTGGTGACGAAAAGGCAGGTTTCATCGCGGACTCAGCAACCGGCACTCGTGCCCTCCGGCGGGTTGGGACTTCGGGTTCGACGGCGTCCGTCTTCGCGCTTGACCGAGTCGCCGCTTCCGGCGCGAAGGCGGCCGAGGATGGCGGAGAGCTGCAGTTTCGCATTCTAGACTCCAACTCGCCTGGCAATCCGTTCGGCAGCTTTCCGGTCACGGCTGCAGCAATCGTTGCCCGGATTCACGCCTCGGACGGATCGACAAGCTCTCTGTCATTCGCCATCAGGGGCGTAGCGGACAACGTGCTGGTACTTAACCCGTCGGGCGCGACCGTGAAGGGAACGGTGATGCTCGACGGCATCATGTACCGGTCCGGCCTATCTACGCCCTATTTCGGAAGTGATTCCGCCTCCGCTACCAGTACTGTGAAGTCTGTGACGAACGGTAACGTCACCGCGTCGAGCATTATCAGCGTCACCCCTCGTTCCCAGCTTCAGGGTGCGTCGGTGTGGTGGGTAGAGATTCCGACGGGCGGGGGTGGGTTTGAAGTGCACTTCGACGCGGCGCTAGGAGCCGACTGGGCCTTCGACTACGAGATTAAGCGCGTGTCATAGCGCCCAGGTGAGTATCGGGATAGCGTGAAGTGTGAGGAGCTATGAACGTATTCAGCGCTGTAATGGGTGAACCCTTCACGAGCGCGGGCGTCTGCAAGGACTGCTCATGTGGAGGCTCCTGCGGTGCGTGCCGGTCGGAGGCACCTGTCAGAGACCGAACATCTGGCGCCGTTCTTTCACCACAGGGCGCCAGCATTCCGAAGGACGTCTGGACTAGCGCCTCGGTCGTTGGTGGTGTGGTGCCATCGTGGGACCCGGCGGCCGCTCAGTTCTGGCCCGGACCGTCAACTCCCCAGACGCATCTCTGTGCATCACTGTCTGCTCAGATCGTAGCCTTGCGAGCTCGGATTGACGCGATCTGGGCCGCTATTCGTCGCGCAGTTGGTCGTGATGCGGACCAAGTTCGTGCTGCGTGGAACGCCGCACGCAACGGTTGCCGACCGGCAAATCCTCAGAATCCTTGCCAGCCGCTGTGGGACGCTTGGCAAGCCTCTCCGTTAGACGGACCCGGTGTAGCTGTACGCAATGGAATCTGGCATGTGTGGAATGCTTGTACAGTCAACCAATCGCTGTTCTCAGGGGCCTTCGGTGCCCAGCGAGTTATCTGCAACTACCTGATTGACTATGCTCGGCGACTCGAGCAGCAGGTAGCCATGAAT
>JAGWVZ010000075.1 GCA_018970625.1 Myxococcales bacterium
CAGCAGCCCGCGGAGTGTGGCCACCACCACATGCTGCCCGTCGCTGGCGAACGAAGGGATCTCGTTGTCGGCAATGCCGGAGTACTCGAGGCATTGCAGACGAAACGACGCGGTGGACGCATCGTACAGCACAATACCACGGCGGGTACGCAGCGCTACGGTGTCGTCGACCACCACCACGCCCGACACGACCGGCAGCTCGTGTGCGTCGAGCGGGGTGGCCAGCGCGAGCCACGCTCCAAGAGTAGCGAGTACGCGTCTCAACGCAGGCAGAAGTTGTCGCTGCCGCCGCGAATGCCGCCACCGGTATTGAACGCGCCAACGGGCCAGGCGATGACGAAGTTGTAACACATCTCCTGCTCGGTGTCGGCGCCGAAGGTCACGAATGGGGTGTCCGTGTTGTACCTGCAGGTGGTGGTGATGCGGTCACCGGGGAAGATCGTGAACTCGGTTTCGTGCGAGATCTGGTTGTCGAAGCTGAAAGGCACGTCCAGGAGCACTTCGCGGGCCCCGCCGGCGCGTCGTATCTCGCTGTACATGCCGACGCCGTGACGGTGCATGTGCGGCCAGGACCGCAGGATATGCGCTGGCTCGGTGAGCGTGGGCGTGCAGGTGCCGCTGGTTTCATGGGCGCCTGAACCCAGCAGCAGGATGGTCTCGGTGCCAAGCCAGTGGGTGCCAGCGGTATGCTCGCGCAGGGTGTTGGTGCCGCACACGCGCACGCCCGAGCGGTCGGTGGTGTTCAGGTTGCGCGGGTTGGCATAGTGAATTTCCACGAAGTAGGTGGTGTCAGCGGGGAGCTGCATGCCGACTCCGGCCGGCATGATCCAGTCGTCTCCGCCCGGCGCCCAGCCCGCAATAAGGGTGGCGTTCTCGTGCGAGCCGCTGCAACCACGGCGGGTACCCGGAGTGCCCGAACCGGCCTCTGCGTACAGCAGCCAGTGGTGCACGACGCGTTCGTCATCGATGACCGACGAGAAGCGAAGTCCGTGTGCGTCGGTGTCCCAGGTGGGGGCAAAATAGAAACACTCGTAGTGGTTGGCGTCACGTGGCACGGTGAAGGGAGTCGCGTCGCCCTCGCCCGCTCCGTTGTTGGCAAGGAACTCCACCTCCCACTCGCACTCTTCGGTGGTGCCGGCGTCGGTCGTGGTGCCCGCGTCGGTCGTTGTGCCGGCGTCAGTCGTGGTGCCCGCGTCGGTCGTGGTGCCCGCGTCGGTCGTGGTGCCCGCGTCGGTCGTGGTGCCCGCGTCGGTGCCGTCGGTACATGCAGCCCCAGCCGGAGTACCAGCGTCAAGCCAGGCGGTGAGCGTGGCGACCTCCTCAGCGGTCAGGCGATCGTGCGGCGCGGGCGGCATGGGGTTTCGGTCGTCTGCGATGCGCTCCAGCGAGAGCTGTAGCGCCGATTTCCCCGGTTGCGTGAGCGCGGGTGCGAGCAGATCTTCGCGGGTGACCAGTGGAATGGGCGCACCAAACAGCGGCTCGGCGGCGTGGCAGTTGGTGCAGTTCTGCTCGAGTACGGTGGACACGTCGCAAGGCAATCCGCCCGGCTGCACGGTGGTGTCGTCGATGTTGGTATCCGCCGGTTCAGCGGTGTCAGCGAGCACGGTGTCGGGCGCTGTCGTCGTGTCGTCGTCAGGAGTCGCGTCGGGCGATGACGTCGTGTCGTCCTCCACGGCCGAGTCGGCCTGGCTGACATCACCCACGGCGGTATCCGCTTCGGTACCCGGCGAAGAAGGATCGGCGCTGTTGCTGGAGTCAGAGCTGCAGCCGGCGGCGATCAGGCACGAGGCAAACAGGGCGATGAGTCGCTGATTCATATCGCAGGGCTCGGGATGGATTTGGCTGGCACGAAACAGGCGGGAGCGTGACAAAGGTTCGCGTTCAAGTCAACGTACTCGCACGATGTGTGGTCTGAACTCGGGTTCGTCGCTCTACTCGCGGCGTGGGCCAGTCGCCGGGCCGAACGTCGTTTGCCGGAGCGGACCGCCGCCCTGCGAAGGCCCCCGGTGCTGCCGGAGCGTTGACGGGCGAGGTGCGGGTGCGCCCGGGCCGGGGTGCGATGACGTCTGGCGGGCGGTGGTGAAGCGCTGCAGGCGGTTCAGGGTGTCCAGGTGCGTATGCCGTACAATCGCCAGTTGTTTGCGCCATGATTGGACACGTGAACCCCGAGCCAGGTGCCGGCTGGCAGGTCGCGCGTGACCACAAATCGTGGCGAGGCCGCATCGGCAGGCTCTGGAATGGACTTGACCCACCGCCAGACTTCCTCGCCGTCCACGCGAATCACGAGCCGACCTTCGGCCGCCTGAGGAGCCGACAGCAGCGTGTGCGCCACGAGGAGCTCGACGCGGTCGCCTGCTCGCAGGGGAGCGGCCAGCGGCACGCGCACGGTGTAGCTGCCGCAGATCCCGGTATCGAACTCCACGACATCGGTTTCAACGCGAGGGAGCGGTGTGTTGCAATCGGGTGCCACGCCAAACGCGTCGGCGTCTGCCTGAGCTGACGCCGAGTCCTGTTGCCACCCGTCGTAAGGGAGCAGGTCGCGCGTGGGGACCATGACGACACCCGTTTCATTCACGAGCCGCCACAGGGGTTCGGCGTCCGGCGTGGAATCGCCACACGCCATGGCGAGCCACGCGTGGAGCGCCAACAACGTCGTGTAGAGCGGGCAGCGCATCTGGGGTCCGGGGGTTACTGGGTGGGCCTTATTTTACGGGCGAGCGCCGACGCAGCGCAAGCGCGCCACGCCGTTATGCGGTGAGACGTGTACGCGCGGTTCGCCGACGTGCTCGCGCGGTCGAACGCTCGCAGCCAGCCCGATGTGCAAAACACACATAAACAGGCCTGTTGTCTGGCTTTGTTTGCAAACAAATCGCACACAACGGCATCATGAAGGCTTACATCCGGGTGGGGACACGCTGGCCACGTGGCCGGAGAGCACGGTGGGCCGTCGATTGTGGGTCTCATCGGGCCATGCGTGGCGTGCGCGAGCCGCAACGTAGGCGCGGCGTTGTGCTATCGCGGGTGCATGCAGCTGTTTTTCAGGGCGTTGCCCCATGGAACGCTGCCATCCGGTTGCGGGCGAACCACTCGGCTACCCGCCGGATGTCGGTGCCGAAGACCGATTCCACGCGCTCGGCGTCGCGGACTGTGCCGCAGTCGAGGACCTCCTCGACGACGATGGTGCGCTCACGCGGACCATTCCACGAAAAGGAATGGTCCAGCACCAGCTCGTCGTGTGTGCGGCCCAGGCGCAGCGTGCGCATGGGATAGCGATTGTCTTCCGAGGCACCCAGCTCGAAGAAATCGGCGAGGTCAGGCTCGACCCGGCTTTCGACCCCGGTGGCGTGGCGTGGTTGCAGGACCGAGAAGACGTTCTGCATCCACTCACGGGCGGGCGCACCCATGCAGTGCTGAATATGGCTCTGAAATGCCTGTAGCTCGATGGTTTCGAGGTGCTCACACAGGTCGGGGCCGAGCGCCGATGCCAGAGTTTGACCCTTCGAGAGCGGGACCAGGCGGGCTGGGCCAGCGGGTTCGCTGATTTGCGCCTGCCCGCCCGGAAACCGCCAGGTCATGGGCTGAAGCACGAGCTGGTGGGGTGTAGTCCAGATCTCAACCGTTTGCTCGATGCTTCGCGGTGTTGGGCTGGTGACCACTTCGCCGACCCACTCGGCGACCACGCGCACGCGCGGCAGGTAACGAACCCGCTGGAATGATGACATGAAGAACTCGATGAGAAGAGGACATCAGGGGTGGCGAAAGCCACCGACTGGACCACGATACGCCTGTGGTTCACGCTTCACGTACGGCGACCGCGAGGGCGGTTACTGGTCATCGGTGGTGGACAGACACCGGGAACGCGTCGATGGCTGCGTGTCAAGCACGGTGATGGTTTCGCCGTTTATCCAGGCAGCGAGAGCATCGTGGACGCTCACCGGTGTGCCGTCGGCATTCTGGACGCTGGCGGGGTTGGCGCCAAGGCCGAACCACCCGTTGTTCAGCGCGACAATGTGTTGTTCGCAGTTGCTGACATAGACCCCGGGAGCGCGGGTCATGGCGTCGCGTTCCTCGGCGGTTTGCAGGAGGGCAGGAAACCGGTTCATGGTGGCTTCGAGCGATACGGCATAGTCTTCGAGCGAGAGTCCGAGCTGCTCGAAGGCATTGAACGTCACGGGATCACGCAGGTCCTGTCGCACAAAGTAGGGCGTCGTGATGTGGTTCAGCCGGACGTGGGACCCGAGGCTGCAGAGCCAGGGCTCGGAGTCTCCGTGGGCGGCCATGCAGCTCTCGTCCAGATGGGCGTCATAAAGAGACGAGAACACCACGTCGTGGCGGGCTGGCAGCACCGCCTCGAAATCGGCGGCGACTGTCTCATTGACGATGTCGTCGACCACCGGGTCGTTTGATGAATCGAAGAAGCCGGCCACCTCGGCGTCGGGATAGCGGCCCGCCCACCAGTCGAGCGCATGAGTCTGGCCCGCGGACCCCGCTGAACCGCCCGAAAAGAGAATGCGTGTGGCGTCGCCCAGAGGGGGGAGCACCTCGGCGCCGTCGTCCGAGGTCAGGCCGCCACGCAGGGCATCGTCGAGGGCCTCGATGATGGAAAACCCCTGAAAGTGCAGTCGGTAGCTGGCGCCGACGCCTTCGGGGTCGTTGAGGACCACATCGCCGCGGCGACCTGTCCACTGGTCCGAGCTGCAATAGTACACGAGAACCTGATTGGCAGCGGCGAACTCGTTGTCAGCGTCACGGGACAGCAGCCCATTGGCCCGGGCAATCTCGGGCGCAAAGCGGGAGCTCATGCGCGCGGCGTCGTACGACGTGTTGTAGCTGCACCAGCGGTCTCGGCAGATCTCCCATGACTGACAGGCACCGCCGAACTGAAGAAAAATGACCCACGTGGACTCGGCGGCTGGCGTGGCGGCTCGCCGGATGTAGGCGATGGCCGGGCTACCATCATTGCAAACCGCTTCGGGGTATTCGTCGAGTGTCACCCGGTGCAGATCGTTGCCGGGCGTGATACCCGAGCCCGGCCGGTTGCTGTCGGCAGGGCACGTATCCGGAGTCAGGACCTCGCCCACCAGCGGAACGCTCGCGGGATCGATGGCATCGGGCGAACCGTTGCCGCCATCGACGGTCACGCCCGCATCATCGTTCGAGCTGACCTCGTCGCTTTCCCCGCAGCCTCCCGCTACCAGAAGGGCGAACATCGCTCCCGTCAGTATGGCTGTCGACGAGCGCGCAAACACCTGAATCATCACGAAACTCGACTCGCTACCTGCCACGTGCATCGCTATACCTTCCATGTGAGCGCGCTGCCGGACTGCGCACCGCCTTATCGCCACCTTGTCGCCGCCCGACGCCGTGGGCTTAGCGGAAAGGGGCGCACGATTCAAATGTTTGTTTCTCTCAGCGTTCGCCACAGTGCACCACAAGGCCTGTGACAGGGAGCAACCGCGCGCATGTGCTGCGTGAAACAGTCGTTGACACGGATCGTACGGTGCCGCAGAGCAGCGCCAATCAGCAAGCGCCGGGGACTGGGCTCCGGAGCGCCTGTTGCTGGTTCAGGCGAGAGACGCGCGTGGAGGCCCCATCACGCGGCGTTTGCAAGAGGCGGGGTCACGGGTCGTTGCGCGAGTGTAACATGAACACAGCAGTCTGGAACAAGGTGGTGACGTTGCTTTGTGTGGGCATGATCGCCTGCTCTGACTCGAGCGATAGCGGTCGAGACTCACAGCCCGTAGCAGACGCAGACGTCGCGGCAGACGCGAGTGACGGAGTCAGCGACGCCACCGGGTTGAGCGACACGGATTCGCCCGATGGGCAGGGCGGCGATACGCGCTCCGACGGCGGGGGTTTGACTGACGCAAGCGACACGCCCGAACCGGATGCGGACACCTCGCTCCCCGATGGTGGAGACGACGGGGAGGGTGACGCTGGAGCTGATGCCTTTGATCTGGACTCGTTTGACTTTGACACGTTGGACGTGGACGCGGGCCCGCTGCCGGCGGACGGCGTGTCTGAGCTGATCGGCCCGGACGGGATTCCGGCGATAGCGGTGCTGCCCGAGCTGGACGACCGCCTGTTCACACCTGCCGAGGTCGCCGACGATGGGGTCCTTGTAGGTCTGGTCGAAGTGGTGCTGGACCCGGAGGCGAGTCTCGGTACGCTTCGGAACGTGCTGGCGACGAATGACGCCCTGCTGGTGGCCTCGCAACGCTCCATGCCCTACCTGGTGTTGCGCGTGTCGGCGACGAGCTCGGCCGAGACCGTGGAGGCTGCGACCGCACTGGCCGCCACGCCCGGTGTGCTTTTTGCGTTTGCGTCCCGGGTGCCCGAGGTTAGCGACAACAAGCGGCTGCCGGCCGAGGGCTACGAGCTGCGGCCTGAGCTGATCGAGGGGCGCTGGCCGGCCGCGTGGAATGCGCGCTCGCTCGCACTTCTTGCCGCTGAACCGCCACGGGTGGTGGTCGCGGACGTGTTTCTGGGAGGTGCTCGTCCCGATCAGTTGCAGCCGCTGGCGCCGCTGGGGCTGCAGCCGGGCTGCTCGCGCCGGTCAGAGGTGGGCAGTTCCGGATTCTTTACCGACGATGGCAACCACGGCTTCTGGGTATCCAGCATTCTGGCAGCACCGTTTGACGACGCGCCTCCCACAGGCGTGGTGCCGGTAAATCTGCCGATGTTTCCCGTGCAGATGGGCTGCACGGGCGCGACGGTCGGCATGACCCGCGTGGCCAGCGAGGCTGGTGGTTCGGCACGGGTGGTCGTAAATGCGAGCCTTGGGTATGCAGACCCCACGTTCGCGAGCGTGAGCCGCACCGAGCGCGCGCTGCACGCCCTGCAGTGGCGCGTGCGTCATGCAGGCTTCGCGAACCGGGCGGTGATGGTGGTGGCCGCGGGCAACGATGGAGCGGCCGCCAGAGAGCCCGACCTCGCCTACTTTATGATTACGGCGGCCCGTGTGGGCGACCTTCGCACGCTGGTGCCGCCAGCCGACGCCGAGCGTTTTGGGCGGCTGTGGAACTTTGAGACGGCTCGCAATCCGGCGGTCGCATCGACGCTGGGCCACACGCTGGTGGTGGGTGGCTCTGAGCTGGATGGCACGGAGTGGTCAGGGAGTGTGCGCGGAGGTGATGTGCGGGCCGTTTCGGTCAATGTGGAGGGTGCCTGTTCGCCTGCAGCGGCGGATGTGCGGTGCGACGAAAACGGTTTGCTGATCAACGATGGCACCTCGGCGGCCGCGCCACAGGTGGCTGGTTTGCTGGCGTATCTTTGGCTACTGGAACCCGAGCTTTCGCCCGCCGAAGCGCGCACCGGGGTGATCGCGTCATTCCGCGAGGGACTGGTGGACGCCTATGCCGCCGTGCTGGCGCTGGAGAGCGGTCCACATCGCACCCCGATTCGACGCGCGATTCTGGATGTGGATGGCGACGGGGAGGTGTCGGCGGCCGACATTCAGACCTTTGATACCGCCTATGATTTTGTGGACCCCGAGCTGCCTGATTATCCGGCTCACGACCTGACGGGCGACGGGTTTGCGTCGCGCCGCGCCCGGGGTCCGTTCGACACGGACCTGGACGGCGAGATTGAGCCCTTCGCTGGCATGGGGACCGTGGATGAAGAGGACACCGACGACCACACGGTATTTTGCGCATGGACGTCGGATCCGGCGCTGGACCTGGACGCATCGCTCACCGAGTCTCTATTGAATGTGTGTGAGTGTCGCGCTGGCGACAGCATTGAGCATCCCATTCTTGGTGTGTTGATGTGTGTGCCGGCAGGCATTTATTTTCAGGGCTGCGACCTGGAACGCGATGGTATCGAAGTGCCTGAAACCCCGCTGCGCGAGGTGTCGATTACGTCGTCGTTGTGGGTCATGGAGCAGGAGTTGACCGCTCAGCAGGCGGAGCTGATCGCGCCGGACCCTGTGTGGTCTTCCACGGCCTGCGATGCTGAAGAGTGCGCCGTGAGCGGGGTGGACCTGCTGCTGGCCATTGATGTGATGGAGGCGCTTTCTGCGGCCGATGGCCGGCGCTGGCGGCTGCCAAGCGAGGCCGAGTGGGAATATGCGGCACGCGGCGGCGAGGACTTTGCCTACGCCGGGTCTGATGTGGCCGAAGAGGTGGGCTGGACCCGCCTGAATACGGATAACACGCAGGGCGCGTGCCTGCTGCCTCGTAACGGCTACGGCCTGTGTGACATGACGGGCAACGTCCCGGAGTTGACGCTCGACGCGGCGTCGGTATTTTTCAACGGGGTCACCGACGCGCTTCGAGGCTGGACGATCGATCCGGTGACCAACCCGCAGCGGGTGCCGACCGTGAGTGACCAGTTCATGATCATTCGAGGCGGTGGCGTATTTGGGTCTCCGGACTTTACCCGCACCTGTGCCCGCCAGGCCACTGTGCTCGTGAACAGGCTGGGGTCCAACTCGATTGCGAGCATGCGTCTGGTACGGCGCTTTGAGGTGGCGGACCTGCTGCCGCCGCCCTGAACGGGCCAGGACTGAGACGGGGCTCACGGGCGAGGGCTGCAGCGGTGCGTAAGACCGAGTGCAATCTTGCGCTGTGGACGGGGCGGGCTGCCGCCCTGCCCTTTGGTGGCGCGGGTTTGCGGCTTCAGGGGGTGATCGCGGTCGGGTTGAGCTGCTGAGCGAAAAACTGCCAGGCCAGCTCGGCAAACTCGACGTCATTGTTCTGAACGCCATTGAACGAATTGGGCGCAACGGTCACCGCGATGCTGGGCGAGGGGTGTCCGGCGTTGTTCAGGCGCCACCAGACCACCGGGTTGGCCCCGTCGTACAGAAAGCGCTCGGCCGATCCGGCGTCGTCCGCGTCGATGTCCACGGTACTGGTTTGCGTCGCAGCGCTCGGCAGTCCATTCAGACGCAGCCAGGCATCGCGGGTGTCCTCGGCACCGATGACCCGCCCCCGGGAGCAGTTGCCGCCTATATTGGCGACGCAACCACCTGTGTAGGGCATCGCGATGTCGGCGGAACCATGGGTGAACAGGGCGGCGATGGGCTGGCTGGGACCTTCGCTGCAAGGGCCTTCGAGGGGTGTCTCGGGCAGGTTGGCGCTGCTGACAGCGATGGCTCGCAGCTGCCCGGCATGGTGGGCCGCAAAGGCCAGGGTCATCTGGCCGCCATTTGAGCCACCTGCCATAAAGGTCTGTTCCGGCGTCAGGTCGAATTCGTCCTGCAGGAACGCGATCGAGGTAAGCAGAAATCCGACATCATCGGCGCCAGAGGCCTGCAGGTTGTCGGCGCGACAGTCGGTCCACCCCAGCTTGCCATCTCGCGCAGCGGAGCCTTCCGGATAGGCCACCACAAATCGTTCGCGCTCGGCGACGTCACGAAACACCGCCAGCGGATGTTGACCCGGTTCGCTCACGTCGAGTCCGGTTCCGCCACCACCATGCAGCACCACGACAAGAGCGCTCGGTGGCTGGTCAACCACCGAGCCGGGGATCACCACACGCACCCTGCGGGTGGAGTTGGGGTCGGGGGCGATGTCGGTGACACCGACGGGGTATGGCGGTGCATAGGGTTGGCTGGCATCCGGCTGGATGTCGGCGCCGGGCAGTTCGGTGTCGTCGGGCTGGGCGGGCGACACGTCAGCGGGTTGCGGCCCGGCATCACGCGGTACCTGGGCATCGGTGGAGACGGCTTCGGCGTCGTTTGTGCCGGCGTCGGCGCGCGGTTGGCGCGCATCAGCGGAGGTCGCTGCGTCATGGGTGCAGGCCTGCATCAACCACAGGCAAGCCATGAGCAACGGTTGAGACGTGGAGGATGTTTTCATGGAGGTACCGGAAGGTTAAGCGTGAAACGAAGCGTTGAACGAATCGGGTGTGCCTGCTGCCTGACCGTGATGAAGGGGCCTGCAGAGGCATGGAAATGGGGTACTTCAGGGCGGTGATACCTGGCCGGAGGGTGAGGCGCGGCGCTGCTCAAGCAGTGTATCCAGCTGCGTTTGTTGCGCCGGCGTGAGCTCGGCGCGGAGGGCATGAAGCCATGCGTCACGCAGCGGTGCGAGCTGCGCGCGGCAAGGCTCGATGGCGGCGCGGAACGCGACCTCCTGCTCCTGAAGCAGCCTTCGCGCCGTGTCTCGCTGGTCGGTCGATAGCGACAGCGACCGATCCAGCGCGCTTGCGACCAACCGGGTGCGTGTGGTGCTGGCATCGCCCGAGAGCAGGGCGCGCAGCTCACGCTGGTGTTGGGCCCCTCGTACGACGTGTCCCGACACAAATCCAAGCGCGAAGATGAGGACGATCAGGGCGGTGGTCTGCCAGCGGGACTTGTTTACGGGATCCATAGGACTCCTGGCGTGATGAGGGTCATGGCGTCGGTCTGGGCGCGTTCGGCGTTCGCCCATCGGGTGAGCGTGAAGGCTATGAGCGTAGCAAGGGCCAGCGCCACCAGCGCGATCTGCTGCCGCTCCCTGGCGATGAGGCGGCGCGTGGCGGCGCGGCGCACGATGCTGGCCAGCGTTGGGGGCGCAGCGAATGCGGGAGGTTCCTGCGCGGCGAGCGCGGCCAGGACCTCGTGCTTCCAGTGTTCAGGATTCGTCATGCGGCATTCTCTTTTTCAGGCTTGACCAGGCCCTCAGTACGCGCTGCTCGACGGCACCGACGGTGCAATTCAGCGCCTGAGCGGTCTCTTTCAGGGTGAGCCCCTCGATTTCACGGAGTACGAAGGCAACCCGCTGCTCGTCGGGGAGCTGCAGCAGCGCGCGCTCCACGGTACGACGGTCCATTCCGGACGCTCGCGGAGG
>JAGWVZ010000076.1 GCA_018970625.1 Myxococcales bacterium
CCGGCTGCTTTGGCGAGCACGTGAAGTCCATGCACGTCATGGTCGCTGACGGCTCCGTTGTGCGTTGTTCGCCCGACGAACACGCGGACCTGTTCTGGGCGACTGTCGGCGGCATGG
Organism: Myxococcales bacterium; assembly: GCA_018970625.1. The sequence continues at coordinate 118 of JAGWVZ010000076.1, forward strand.
GCATGACCGGCCATATCCTCGACGTCGAAGTGCAGCTCGAGAGAGTCCCCAGCCCGTGGATCAAGCAGACATCGTATCGCATTCCGGACATCGATTCGTTTACAGCGGCCCTCAAAGAGAAAGGAAAAGAATGGCCCATGACGGTCGGATGGATTGATTGCGTTTCAGGAGGTGCCAACCTCGGTCGTGGACTGTTGATGTGCGGTCGCTGGGCGCAAGCCGCAGAAGCACCCGCGACGCTGCCGCCGGCAAAACCGCGCCTGACCATGCCCGACCTTATTCCGTCCTGGCTACTCAATCCACTTTCAATCCGGGCGTTCAATACGCTCTATTACTGGAAACATATTGCCCGCGAAAAAACCGGAATTGTTCATCCGGAGTCCTTCTTTTATCCGCTCGATATGATTCGGCAGTGGAACCGAATGTACGGCCGCCGTGGGTTTACGCAGTATCAGTGTGTGTTACCAGATTCTGCCGGCCTTTCAGCGCCGCGGGAATTCCTGAAATTACTGACCCGCCGCGGAGGCGCATCGTTTCTATGCGTCATCAAGGATTGCGGAGACCAAGGCCACGGAATGCTCTCGTTCCCCATGCCCGGCATGTCCATTGCGCTCGATATTGCAGTTACGAAAAATACCCGGCTTTTGCTCGACGAACTCAATGAATTTGTCATCTCGGCAGGCGGACGCATTTATTTGACCAAAGACACCTTCTCGCGACCTGAACATTTCCGGGCGATGGAACCTCGTCTGCAGGCGTTTCTGGATGTGAAGAAGAAGTGGGACCCCGAAAATCGTTTCCGTAGCGCACAGTCCATGCGCATGTTCGGCGACCTCTTGTAACGCATGGAGTGAAATGAGCACCATTCTGATTCTGGGCGCTACCCGCGGTATGGGCCGCTCGCTTGCTCGATATTACGCCGAGCGGGGTCATCGTTTGATTCTGATGGGCCGAAATGCGGAGGAGCTCGAAGCCAGCGCCGCTGACGCACGTGCCCGCGGTCCGAATGCCACGATCGATACCGCCGTCTGCGACCTCGAGTCGCCACCATCCTTCGCACCCGCACTCGATGCTGCGTGGAACGTCACGGGCAAGGTCGACACGGTTATCGTAACCGCCGCACTTTTTGGAACTCAGGCACAACTGGAAGCCGATCCCATCCTGCTCGAGAAGGTTCTCCGGGTCAGTTTTACCCACACGATTCTTTTCTGTGAGGAGGCGCGCAAACGGCTCATGGGGCAGGGCGGCGGTACGCTCTGCGTTTTCAGCTCTGTCGCCGGTGATCGTGGCCGCAAACCGGTCGGTCTCTACGGTGCAGCCAAAGCGGGCCTCTCCCACTATCTGGAATCCCTCGATCACAATTATCGGGCGCAGGGTCTGGTGACGGTCTGCGTGAAGCCCGGATTTGTGAAGACCGGCATGACCGCTGGGCTAAAGCCGCCGCCCTTTGCCGGTGAGCCCGACCAGGTGGCGGGTGATGTGGCGCGGGCCATTGCCGCTGGCAGGCCCCTGATTTACACGCCGTTCATGTGGCGGTGGGTCATGCTGGTCATTCGCAATCTGCCGCGATTCGTCATGCGAAAGATCAACTTCTGAATCCCGCCAGCGCCCGAGACGCACACGACGTCGACGCACGACATCTGCGCAAACGGGGTGGCTTTCGCGTTCTGTGTGTGGGCTGGCACGCGAAGCTGCAGACCGAAGAACGCACTTCTTTAATTCACGCGGTAACGTACCGGCAGCAGCACCCGCAGCCCGTTTTCGCCGAGCTCGGCGGGTGGAGCGCTGCAGCGCCCAACAGCCTCGGCCTGCTCCACTGCCCACTGGTCAAGAGCCTCATGGCCCGATGAGCGAGCCACCCGGACTTCTACGATACTACCCCGCTCATCCAGACGAATCGCCAGGCCGACATCGCCCTCCAGACGATCGCGGCGAAGCGACGAGGGATAGCGCGCCACGCGTTCGAAACAACGGTTCATGTTTTCGCGGTGTCGAGCTGCCAGTCGACCCAGATCGGCGCCTTCGCTATCGGCGGCCCCCGCACTTGGCTGCTGCACGGAGGCGGCGGTGGCCCCGGGTTGCCCATCGACATCGCCGTCGGTACGACCACCCGTGCCCGGCATCAAGCCCGGGTCTGCCGCGGCGACAGGCTCTGCGGGTGCTGTTGCATCCATGGCCGTCGGACCCGCGATCTCCACAGGCGCTGAATCTTCAGCGGCCAGTGGCGCAGCGCTGCCTTCTTCAGGCTGAGCGTCCAACGTCGCGGCCGCCGCGGGTTCGTCCACTTCGGGCAGCACCTCAGGCGGAAGCTCTTCAGCTACCTCCGGTTGCTCTGCAGCTGCGAGGCTGGGCTCGCGGACAGGCGGCGGTGCAGGCGCGGGTTCAGGTGGTAGTTGAATCACCACCGGCGGCGGTTCTGGTTCAACAGCCTGTTCGACCAGCACGATGCGCGCCTGCGACGCACGCAACTGCTGCAGCATCCGCTCCGAGAGCTGTCGTGGTTCCGGTTGAATCCACCAGGCTGCAGCGGCCATGACGAACGCCAGAAGCACCCCATGGAACACAACCGACGCCGCAAGCGACCTCCCCAGTTCACGCTCCAACAGACCCGTTCTGAAAACGCCTTCCAGAATCGGTGACTCTGACGACGTCGCACCCACCGCCATTTCTGGATCCGTGGTGCGCGATATGAGTTCTGGAGTCGATGGTAGCAACATACACGTGCATTACAGCAGACTGGTGGGCGCATAATGAATGCGGATTTCAACATCAAGGTGTGATCGACGCAGCCGCGCGGTATTCGTTCCCCGTCGATCTGACTATCGAATGAAACAGCCGGTGCCGCGCGTCATTCGCCAGCCGTTGTGCGCGCCAGCTCCGTCAGGCAGAACCCCAGCCGGTTCTGAACACCGGGGTCGCGTGCCCAGAACTGCAGCACGCCACGCTGACCAGCCAGGCGCCAGCGCTGCGCCACCACCTGGTCGCGAATCGGGTTCACCTGCCGGCTGAGCATTACCACCACCTGAACTTCGGGTGGCCACTCCGAGACGGGAACATTGGCCATGACATCGGCACGGTACACATGCTCGCGATCTGCGAGGGGTGCTGCGAAATGGTACGGCACGATCAGGCCCGCCCCGTCAGGAACACAGGCCAGCGCCGGTGCAAGCAGTGCCATACCCGCGCCCTGTGCAGCTTCGGCACTCACGTAGATCGCCTCACGCCGCAGTCCAGGCCATGCTGGATTGGAGAGGAAGCCAATGCCAACGCCAAGCATCATGCCGGTCACCAGCGCTGCCCTGCGCCGTGCCAGTGGCCAAGCGCAGAGACGGCGCAGACCTTCGAGCATCGCGGCGGGCAGCGCGGCGCTGCTGAAGATCGCATAGTGAAAGATGATGACCTTGTTGGCCATACGATTCATGGCCAGCACCATCGCCAGCCCGGGCAGGCTTCCGCCCATCCAGCGCCAGCCTGCCAGTGAAAGTCCGCCGGCGCCAAGCAGCCACGCCAGTAAAATCTCCAGTTTCCACCCCAGGTTGCGCGCGAATTCCAGCACGAACTCCGAGGTGCCGCCCATGAGCGTGGTCGCTGCGCCCTGCACTCGTGCTTCGGCCAGATCGCCTCCGTACCAGTGACGCAGCACAAACCAGTACAGCCCCCAGTAACTCAGCGCGATCGCACTGCCGAGCAGCCTCTCGCGCTGGTGCGTCCGCCAGGGCTTCGAGGGCCACAGCAACAGCGTTGCCACGACGAGCATGGCAAACTCCTCGCGCATGAGCACCGACGAGATCAGCGCTGCGAGCCCCAGACGGTCGTTCAGGCCTCGCTTCCACAATCGAAGCGTACCGTACACGGCTGGCAGGGCGCCCAGCAAATCTGGTCGGACATCAAACAGAAACGGGTTGGTCCAGACTGGATTTGCAGCCAGAAATAACGCGACACAGGCACCTGGCACGGCCGGATATCGCTGGTTGTCGGCCGCCTCCAGGGGCTCGACGGACGCTCCCACTGGCGCGCGCCAGACCTGCATGGCGGCTGTGATAACCAACAGATTGCACAAAAAATAAGTCGCGACCTGAGCCAACAGCAGCACGTCGACGGCACGAAACCACCAGGTGAATGGCGCAAGCGCATACAGGCCAAAATGACCGTGAATGGCCATGGCATGCACATCAACCACGGAATTCAGTGGTGCGCCGTGACCAAGTCCCCACAACGAACGCGCATACAGCATCGCGTCAAAGGAGTGTGCCTGACCCTGGTACATCGAGGCCCACAGCGCCCATGCCACCGGAACGCTACCCGCTGCGGCCAACGCGGTCGCGAGCACTCTGTATCGCCAGGAGAGGCCTGTGCCATGCCGCACACTGTTGTCGGCAAAGCTCATGGCGGCGACGATTCACTGTTCGATGCAGACGGTGACGGTACACCCGGATTCCATGTCGTTGTGATTCCGGCCTGAACGGCTTCCGCCACAAAATACTGGGGTTTTCCAAGCACATTAAAATAGAGACGGCCCAGATATTCACCAATAATTCCCAGGGCAAGCAGCTGTGCGCCCGAGAAAATGGCCACTGCCATCGCAAGGAAGGCAAACCCGGGTACGGCTGATCCGTGCCGTAACCAGTTCACGAGAACATAAACGCCGATGACCGCTGCCAGCCCGACCGCCACAAGGCCTGACAACGACGCCATGCGAAGCGGAACGGTGCTGTAACCCACCAGCAGGTCGCCCAGATACGCCACCAGCTTACGAAGCGTGTAGCCTGAATGGCCTGCCGCTCGCGGCGCGTGGGGACACGGAACGGTGCGAATCGGTGCGCCCGACCAGCTGAGCAGCACATCGATGGCCACCCGTTCGCCACGATAATGGTCGAAGGCACGGCAGAGTCGAGAAGGAAACACCCGAAATGCCGACGCATTTGAGGCGATCTCCTGACCCACGTAGCGTGCCAGAAACCACTTCGTCATCGCCGACGTCAGATTACGCCACAGGCCATGCTGGGGTTCCTCGAATTTCCCAAACGCAATTCCACCGATTTCCCTGCTCGCTGAAAGCAAGGCAGGAACATCCTCGGGGCTGTGCTGCAGGTCCTCATCCATGGTGGCGATATACTCACCGCGCGCCTGCCGCAGCCCAAACAAAGTCGCCGGATGCTGTCCGAAATTACGCTGCAGTCGATACGCGCGTAGCTCGGGTCGGCTACGGCTGAGCTCCTGCACAACGGCCCAGGAATTGTCGCGTGGGCGGTCACACACGACGATGATCTCATAGGGCATGTCGTCACGCTCGAAGACCATGCGCAGGCCATCCACCAGCGGACCAATGGTCTTCTCGCCTCCATAGACGGGAATCACGACCGAAATCACCGGCGATACCCGCGATGCCGGTGCAGCTGCGCGGCTGGATTCTTCGGTCGGGAAAGAAGTCGGAAGCGTCATGGACTGCGTGGGGCGAGTGGCGTCTGCGGTGTATGCCCGCATCGACGCCCTGCGGTCAACGTCTGCGCCATCCGAGCGTCTCCAGATTCCACGGCGCCAGACACCTCAGGTCGGCAAACTCGGACTCAAGCGCCCGCCTCTCCGACCCGGAATCGTTGATGAGCACCGTTTCGCCCGGCGACACGCCTCGCTGCACAAACCAGGCTCGCAGAAAGTCCACTTTATGGGTGGTGGTGTGGACCTCGACGAAGCAGTCAGGCACAAAAGCGGTGGCCATCAGCGCTTTGGGTGCCTGATTCAGCGTGAGTACAAGCTGCTGAACTCCTCGTTGATGCAAATCCAGCACATGCGCTACAGCCATCGGGTCCGCGTTGCCGTCTGCATGAACCAGCGTGTCATCAAGGTCCCAGATGACGTGCGTGAAGGGCGCCAGCTGGCCAGTCTGCGTCAGGCGCCGAACCATGCGAGGGCTCTGCACTGGCCTTGGCGCCTGCACCGGGACGCCCAGAAATGACAGCGCCGCCATCAAGGGAATGTTGATGCCGTGCAATCGTGTCCCCGTCATCGAGCCGCCAACCCGCGCGTTCACTTCGAGCAGCCTGGCTACCCCACCGGCATCGCGCTTGAATTGCACAAAGAAGGGCCCGGCAATCCTGAGCCTGTCGGCCAGCGCCTGAACATGCTGCATCATGGCGTCGTCTTCGACAATCTCAGTCGCCAGTGCAATCCCACGGCCAATAGCCGCGCGGCGTCGAATGGTGGCCGTGAGCAGGTTACCATCCCGATCGCCGCAGCAATCGACGGTGTATTCATCACCCGGCAATACCTGTTGCAATACACAGTTTTCTTTCAGGGCGGCATCGCGTTCAGCGACGGTATTCACAACCCGGGTACCCCTTGAACCACCGCCCCGGTCTGGTTTTGCAAATGCTGGCAGCGAAACAACTCCCGAAAGGTCTGCCGGAAGCGGCACCACGCCAGCCAGTTCTCTCAACATGGAACGCTTTGACGCACAGATAGCTGCAATCTCGGGAGCCGGACCCACGAATACGCCGCGTGGGAAACGGCGGAGCGAAAATGCTTCGGTCACCACGTCCATCGAAGAAAAAATCAGGTCGATTTCCTCGCTCACAAGCAGCGCGTCCAGCGCATCGTGAAAATGGGCGTCGTACAGCGATGGCAGCGTGAAATGACGTTCCAGCATCGCCGCTGAAGGGTCGACTGCCGGGTCGAGTGAGCTGGCACCCACCACCTGAAACCGGGGGTGCTGCAAGAGCGACTCGATAATCTCAAGTCCCGGCTCGTTGCACGACGGAAATACCAGTACCCGCACAACACGACTCACAGCGCGGCCCATGCGTGAATCTGATCAACCACGTGACGCGCCTGTTCCTACGGCAATCCTGCCCACATTGGCAGACGCAATAATCGGTTGGCGAGGTCTTCCGTTCGGGGAAGGTCTTCGGCACGATATCCCAGCTGCAGGCCCATCGGCGAGGAGTGCAGGGGTACATAGTGGGTGTAGGCCGAAATTCCCTGCCGTTGCAGATATTCTCGCAGCGACTCCCGCTCGGCGTTCGAAGGCAGTAATAAATAGAAACAGTGATAATTATTGGAGCGTTCGCCCTGAATTCGCTGCATCGAGAGACGGCCGGCCTTCGCGAGTGACTGCAGCCCGTCGCGATAGGTTTGCCACGATACTCGCCGTTCCTCGGTGCTCCTGCGCGTGTGCTCCAGTTGGTCCAGCAGAAAGGCCGCCTGCAACTCCGTCGGATAAAATGACGAACCCACCGCGATCCAGGTGTATTTGTCGACCATGCCGCGAAGCATCCGCGTGCGGTCGGTACCCCGCTGCCAGATCGCATCGGCCATGTCCACGAACCGTTCATCATTCACAATCAATGCGCCGCCGAGCCCGCAGTGCAGGTTCTTGGTTTCGTGAAAAGAAAACGTCGCCATGGGCGCGATCGAACCCAACCACCGGGAATCAATTTTCGCGTCATAACCCTGCGCCGCATCCTCAATGAGCGTCAGACCATGTCGCGCCGCCAGAGCCGCGAGTGCATCAATTTCACATGCAATTCCAGCGTAGTGAATGGGAACAATCGCCCGCGTTCGAGCCGTGACGCGACGCTCGGCATCGACCGGGTCCATCATCATGGTGTCGGGGTCAACCTCCACAAAGACCGGCCGTGCGCCAGAACGCATAAACGCCGAAGCGGTGGCGACGAACGTGTAAGAAGGCACCAGCACCTCGTCGCCAGGCTCCAGCTGCAACAGCATCGCCGCCATTTCCAGCGCCGCGGTGCAGCTTGTCGTCAGGTACGCACGCGGCACCTGAAGGTAATCCTGAAGAAACGTCTGACATCGCCGGGCGAACGGCCCGTCTCCTCCATAGCCGCGTCCCTGTAGCACCTGTTGCAGATAGCGGTCTTCAGTACCGGTGCGAAACGGAACGTTGAACGGAATCGACACGTTGGCCATACCGTTGAGCCGGGTAAGGAGAGCGACGTGAGGTGGAAACGTTCGCCAAGCTGTAGCACGCCAGTGCAGCGACCGCCACTTGCTTGAAACAGCCACTCTGACGTGTCGCACACGGCGCCCGGCCCGGATTGCGGCACACGCTGCGCCGCGCATTCGGCAGCACGCCCGGGGACGTAACTGCGGCGACCGACCTTCAGTCCCGGGATTGACGACGACGTCGGCGCAGAAAAATCGCTGTTCCAGCAAGCCAGAGCGCCATGCCACACGAACCCTGACCCGACACGCTGCTACACCCCGACGAATCATCGGCTGACGGCAGGGGTGTCAGCTCCACCTCTGCGGGAAATTCCGTGCTGCCGTCACCCGGCTCGTCAGGTCCGGTGACTACGGCACCACGGATCGCCAGTCGACCCGCTGTGCGCTCGTCCGGGTCTGCGTTGATCAGGGCGGCGTACACGGGCTGGCTGTTGGCGGGAATGTTCAGGGTTTCGCCTTCGCGGACCACGACCCATTCACCCGGCGCGGTCGGGTCAACGACCACAAGCAATGGCGTCAGCGGCCAGCCTTCCAGTGGCCGAACCGACAGCGAGATATCACGCGGCCTCTCAATCTCGGCAATCTGTGACGCCCAGGTGCGCAGCTCCGTATCCCAGTTCAGGTCACTCGTTCCGTTGAGCGATGTCGCGTCGATGGCCGGAAACTCGTCGGCCTGTGGAAAGCCAAGGCCGTCCATGGCGCGTTCGCCCGTGGCGATGGTCCAGGCAGTAAACTCCGCGAACGTCTCATCAAAGGGCGCTCTGGTTTCAACTGCTTCGATGATCGCGGTTTCGACAGTCGTATTCTGGCCAACGCGGTCGAAGATATCGACAATGACCTGAACACCGAGGGTCTGCTCCAGAAAGAACGGGAACACACCGGTGCCATAGGCAAACGTATCGGTAGTGCCCTGTGTATTGCCGTTCAGGGCGCGACCGGGCGCTTCGAAGAATGTCGTCGCCAGGCGTTCAAAATCGTTCTGCGACGGCTCAAAGTATTCCTCGTGCCACGTAGCCGTGCCTTCCGACCACCATCCGGGCAGGTCAGCGTTATAGGCTGCCTGAACGGCATGGAAATACTCGTGAGAAACAAGGACGGTAATGGCTTCTTCGTCCGAAGCGTATCCCGAGCGGCCAAACCCGTTCTTGATTGCAAAATACCCGGTACAACGCACAGGCTCGCCCGGGAGACAGCCTTCGCGGAAGAAAAGACCATCGGCACGCTGAAAATCGACGATATAAATATCGAACGCCGAAGAATTGCCGTCGTTCTCCTGCCCCGGCACCGACGTATCTTCAAGCGGGGCCAGAAAACCGTTTTGTGTGATCGAGAGATAAACTGCGTCCGCAGTATCAGCGACCGTCTGAACAAAATCAGGAATCCCATCGGCCGGGTTTTCATCGATCGAGGACGTTCGATGCGGACCATTTTCGACGTACCAGACACGCACGCGCCCGTCGTCAGAGTCGACAAACAACGCCGGTTCGTCGCCGTAACCATCGAAGACCGATGAATCACCCACGGTGGGCCGGATTTTCTGCACCTGCCCATCGTGGTCATGCAGGTCGGTCGAGCATGACGCCAGCGCCAGCGCAGAAAACAGTGGAAGTCGTACGACAACCCGTGACATCGTACGGGTACGACGGGGCGAACCGCCGCCCTGCAAATGAAGGGATGGCCGCGTGCCCATGGTGTGTCTCAGGGGGCAAGGGCCGCGTAACGGAGGGTATACACGCCAGACACCCACGACTCGATAGCGAACTTGAACGCCGAGTCGCTCGCCGTGTCGCGGATGATATAAATATCACCTTCGACCGGACTGACGCCGGCTTCACCGCCATAGAAATACCAGGAAGACGAGCCGCTCTCGTTGCCGATATTCAGGTAATGAATGGCCGTGAAGGGATTGTTGATCGGGTCGAAAATAATGTCGCAGTCCGATTCGAACGTGGCGTCAACATGCCAGTCGGCGTCGGCCGGAATCTCGGTGACGGCATCGAAGGTGGTCGCGGAGACTTTCGTCATCTCCCACGTGCCCGGACCCGAGTCACCGCTGTTCAATCGCAGGTTGGTACGGCGGAATGCGAGCTGCCACTCGGTGTCAATCAGCGACTCGGTGTCGGTCAGGCGAACCATCTCGCCAGTATTCAGGTCCAGATATACAAAGGCATTATTGCGCGACTCCGCCGAGCCACCGGCTGCCGCGTCGATGGTCGCGACAGAGGCGTCTCCGTCCGCTTCGGTCTCGACCGAGCCAATGGCGATGTCATCGACGAGCGGCCACGCCTCGATAAGATCCACCTGCGGGCACGTACTCTCGTCGGCGTCGGGTGGCGTGGAAACATCGCCTACGGTCGCGACGTCCTCTTCGGCAGCAGCATCCGGGACGGCATCGTTCGTTGCATCGGCTGCGCTGTTCGTGTCGGACGTCGTGTCGTCGTCCGGCGTCGTCGCATCTTCGGCGTCGCTGCCGCACGCGGCCACCAGAAGACCGAGCAGGGCGGCACTCAGGGGCAGAAGAATCGTGTCGCGAGCCGAGGAGCGCGGCGGGGTTCGTACAGGCATGGCCGTCCGGTAGTCTGGGGTACGTCAGTGTTCGACGGCTGTGCTGCATATACGATCGAAGCCGGAATGCAAGCGGACGGGTGAAAGTTAGATTCATTCCAAAT
>JAGWVZ010000839.1 GCA_018970625.1 Myxococcales bacterium
CTCATCCAATGTGACGTAGCCGGGAAGCATCGTGGGTCGTTTAGTTCGTCGCGTCGTTGTTGTCATGTTGCTCTCCTCTCTGGTGCAGCAGATCTAGGTGTTCATCGAATCTCGTGTCGGCCAGCGGAATGCTGCTTTCGTACCATCGGATCCATTGATGTTTCTTGTCACCAGCCACAAGGACAACCGCGCATCGCTGCGGTCCGAACGCAAACAGGAGACGTATCGTTGTGCCTCGGGGCCGAAGTTCCTTCATGTTTCGATGTCGCGAGTGAGCCAATGTGTCCACCCATAGTCGACCAAGGGTCGGTCCGGATGTCTGCAGTTCCTTCAAGGCAGCGAGCACTTGATGCCGATCCTTGTCAGCTAGTCCCGCGAGCCACTCTCGCACTTCTGGGTGCAGAACGACGGTCCAACCCATGGCAGCAGACTATGTGTTTCAAGACATAGGTGTCAAGACGCATAATCTCTTGGACCTAGGACTGAGTCCAAAGTGTCACGCGAATCACGTGGCATGCGCGTCGCTGAACTGAAACTGACGTGGCCCGCGACAGTCTGGTGCGCGAGCCCCACTCGAGTCACACGCCGGTTGCGACTTACCCCGCGCGGTAGCGGATCGTTGAGCCGTTCTCGCCAGCTTGTACGAGCAGTTGCTGGGGGATGCGGTCTTTCAGGGTCTCCACGTGACTCACCACGCCGACTAGCCGGTTGTGCTCGCGCAGGCCCTCGAGAACGTCGAGCACCTCCTCGAGTGTGTCTGCGTCCAGGGTGCCGAAACCTTCGTCAATGAAGAGCGAGTCCAGGCGAACTCCGCCCGCCTCCGCAGTCACGACGTCTGAAAGCCCCAATGCCAGCGACAGACTCGCCATGAACGTCTCACCGCCGGAGAGGGTCTCCGGGCCGCGCACACTGGCGTTCTCGTTGTCACGCACGAGTAGGGCCAAGCCACCCTTCGCACCGTGCTTGGCGCTCGCGGACTCGTCGTGCACCAACTGATACCTGCCATTAGTCATCCTCAGCAGGCGCACTGACGCCGCGGCCGCCACCTGCGCGAGGCGCTGGGCGAGGTAGAAGCGGGTCAGCGGGATCCTGCGACCCGCTCCGCCCTCGAAGTACGGGCTGATGGCATCCCACCTGCCGAGTTCCTCCTGGGCCGCCTTGAGGACGCGCGACTGCTCGCTGAACTTCGCGTGCACGTCGGTCACCTTCTCGATGCACGACTCAAAGCGCTGTGCTGTGGCATGGGAGGACTTGCGGCGAACGTCGGCGTCGTTACGTTGGACGGTCAACGGAGCGATGTCGACCTCTGACTGCTTGGCCGCGTCGGCGAACTGGGCCTGCACCGCAGCAGCAGACGTGCGCAGGTCCTCGGCCGTGCGCGCCTCGGTGAGCACAGCGGCCAGGGCCTCAGCGCGGCTTCGCAATCCAGTCTGCTCTGCACGGCTGGCAGCGAGGTCGAAGCCTTCCGGCACCCTGGCGCGCAGTTCTGCGACAAGCCCGGTGAGGGTTGCGGCCTCAGACCGGGCCGAGTCCGCGGCAGCACGCGAGGCGTCGACCGCCGTGCGCGCGGCGGTCACGGTCTTCTCCCCCGCGGTGACCTTCGCTCGGGCCTGCTCCCGCTCGTTGACCTTGGCCTGCGCGTCCTTAGCCGCCTGTACAGCCGCGGCGATCTCGGCCTTTAACTCAGCTCGGTCAGCGG
>JAGWVZ010000840.1 GCA_018970625.1 Myxococcales bacterium
CATGCTGCTGCTTTGCCTGGCTTCGTTCGAGGCTGACAGCCAGACGGCGCAGCCTTCCGAATACAGCGCGTGCCCCCCAGCCGACCTCCGCGGAACACCCGTTGTGCCTGTGACGGGTGGCCAGACGCGACTGCGTATTTTCCTGGACCGGTACCGGGCGACGCTGGAAGTTCCGTTTCATCTGGCCGACTTTTGCCTGCATGCGGTTCCGGTAACACGCGATGTCTGGTTGGCGGCGACTGGCAGTCTGCCGGGCCCATCCGATGCAACCAGCGCAACCGCAGCTCCTACTGAAGGGTCTTCGCCGACCGAACAGCAGCTTCCTGTCACCCGCATCACCCAGGTCGAGGCGGGTGCGTATTGTGCGTCCGTCGGTGGAAGGCTCCCCACCGAGACCGAGTGGGAATTCGCAGCAGCGGTCTCTCTGACGGACCGGGTGGCCCCTGACACCGGAGCTCTTCCTGTCAGTGCGGAAGGTCTGCCGCTCGCAAATCTTCAATGGGAGCGGGACGAGTATGCGCAGCTGTCGCCGGTTACCGCCTTTGATGCCGGGCCAACCGGTCTGTACGACATGATCGGCAACGCTGCGGAGTGGACCAGCAGTTCAGAGGTCTTTCGCATGAGAGCCTGGCGTTATCTGAGCGAGGGCGAAGCCGGCGATGAAGCCGCTGTCGTGTATAAAGGCGGCTCGTTTGCCGACGACCCCAACGTGAACAGAAGGTGGCAACCGCACGTTCGTTCGGCAGCCCCGCGGGATATGCGCCTGGATGACGTTGGGTTTCGCTGCGCCTTTACTGCCGCGATACTGCGGGATTAGCGTTCAGCTGCCCTTTAAAATCGGGGGTTGCCAGTCAGCGCGAGCGTGTACCATCAAGGTTGTGCGGCCAGCCATTCGCGTCAGCAGCGACGAGCTCTCCAGCGAGATGCCCGATGTGGCCGGCCCCCAAACGCCGTCTGTCGGCACAAGCAGCAAGTCGGTGTTTGAACCCAACTCTTCCAGTGCGGCGCGCTCATTCGACATTCCGGCGCTCGTTATCAGGACAGCCCGTATCATCGGAAAACGCTCGTCACGTACTGGCTCGACCTGTCTGTCCGCGTTGTTCCCCTCGGTGGCCGGCGCCAGAAGAACCAGCTCGGCTCCCGATGTGCGCGCCATCCGAAAGGCCAACTCTCGAACCAGGCGACCGCTGCCGGTGTCGCTCACCAGACCCACGATGCGCTGAGGAGCAGTGTGCCCGCTAGAGATCAGAATCGCGACCGGGCTTGCGGATTCCGCGATGACTTCGCCAACAATTCCCCCCAGAATATTGGCGGAAATGACGGGGCGATGCCAACCCAACACAACCAGGTCGGCAGATTGGCGACGCGAAGCGGCCAGAATTTCGCGCGCGGGGAAGGACGACTCCGTGGCCAGTGGCACAATGCGCGCGTTCCTTTCCTGTGCACGTTCCAGCATGAGCGCGAGCGCGTTGGTGCGCTCCTCTGCGAAACTGCCGGACTCACCGGAGCTTACCAGGGCGGAGGTACGTTCGGAGGGGCGCGAAATATGAAGAGCAGTCGCATCGCCAAGGCCCGTCGAACCCAGAAGCACTGCAACATCAAGCATGGACGGTCCGGTTGAACGCTGCCCGACACAGAGGAGCAACCGTAACGCCTGCACCTGCGGAACGACGTGTCCGCTGAGTATCTGATGCGCCT
>JAGWVZ010000077.1 GCA_018970625.1 Myxococcales bacterium
GGCGATAATAAACCCCTGCCCCAGATTCAGCAGCGACAGCGAGTTCTGGCTTCGGGTAGCTGCCTCGGCCCATTGCTGCAACGATTTATCGTACCGCGCTATTTCTGACTTTTCGCTCACAAAATATTTCACCGTCTCGTAATTCAGCAGGCCGTCGATTGCGTCCGACGAAGCCCGGCTGTCGCGACTGTTCATTTCGGTCCGAAACTGGATTCGCCATTTTGTGAGCGAGAACGTGAACGCCACATAAGCAATAAATGTAATGAGCGTAACGACCGCAAAACTGCCGCTGTATTGCGTCATTAAAACGACCGACACCATGAGCACTTCGACAATCGTGGGCACAATATTAAAGAGCAGATAATTCAGCAGCGTCGAAATGCTGCTGGTCCCGCGCCCAATATCGCGAGCGACTGCGCCGGTTTTTCGCGTCAGGTGAAATTGCAGCGGCAGTCGATGCAGATGCTCCAGCACACGCACCGACATCTGCCGCATCATGCCATGCTGCGCCGACGCAAATACAATGGACTGCAACTCCCGAAACAGCGTCGCAGCAAACCGCAGCCCGCCATAGGCAACCAGCAGCACGACGGGAATCGTGGTGAGTTCAGACCGGTCCAGCCCATCGACAATCCGTTGCAACAGCAGCGGCACCGCCACGGTTGTACCCTTGGCCGCCAGCAGCACCAGCAACGCCAGCACAATGCGCCCGTAATATCCGCGGAGCAGGGGCAGCAGCGCCCTTATCATCTCGGCGCTCGACATGGCACCCTCACGGGTAGATTCATCGGGTGAACGAGGGGACGCTGGTTTTCCAGCAGCGTCCAGGCGCGGGCGTCTCATGCAGGGTCGTGGGAAAATGGTCGAATCGGATTACCGCCCTGCCGTGTGGCCGAATGACTAGCCGCCGCAGAGGGAATCGTTGGGCTCACGGAAGGTCCACAGCTGCGACAGGCTGTCGTTGACCTCGTCGCAGTCGATTGTGCCGTCGGCGTTCAGGTCCAGATCAAGCGACCCGCCCTGACCGTCAATCCGCATGAGCTCGAACTTCGAGAACGGGTCGTTCGCCGTCACCGTTCGCGGGGCCACGCACAGGCTCTGCGTCGCACCGAGCACCGACTGGGCATAATAGGTAACCGAATTGCCACGAATGAGATTCGGACGTTCGAACGTTCCAACGTAACGAATCGCAGCGCGCTGTGCGATAAACATGTCACAGCCGCCGTTGCCTTCGCCGCCATTTACGCGCAGGGTAATCCCGGGCTGACCATCCTCATCGGCGTCGATCACGCGCGGGTCATCCCGGTCGGCCGGCATTTCTTCGGTCAGCGGGTCGGTGAGGTTGACACCATAAATCTGCCGCTCGATGCCTGAGGCATAACCGGCGCCAACGCCGTTGCCGCTTACGTAAGAATCTTCAATGATATTCGGCTGATGCGCCTGCGCCGCTTCGTTCGGAAACGTGGTCTCAAGGCCGAGCACGCGGGTCAGGTTGATCGAGCAGATGGTGCGTTCTTCACGCACTTGCGCCACGTTTTGCGTCATCTGAATCAGCTCGGCCGACACGCTCAGGGCCTCGGTTTTGAGCCCCAGCGTCTCGACGCAGTTCGACTGTTCGTGAATCAGCAACCAGGCGCCGTTCATCGTGGGAATACCCTGTCCGATGTTACCCGAATCGAGCCCCGTGCCGCCGTCGGTCACGATGCCGGCGTCCTGCGTCTGCGGTCCGAATTCCGAGGGCGCGTCCTCGATCGCACAGGCACACAAAGCCAGAGACGCTAAAATAATCAGCAGGTTACGTTTTTCCTTCACGGTCTCACACTGTGGCAGGAAGTTGGGCCATTTGCCAGCCGCACGGGCTGTAGCACAGCGACCCCATGCACAAAAGACTGCTCTGGTGTATTGGCAACGGGCGGGCGCGAAGCGGTATTTCAGGGCCCGGCAGACCCGTTGCACCACGCCGAACCCGGGGGTCAGACCGGCCGATTCGGCCGCGTGCGCCGCTGGCGTTTTTCAAACTCATTTCAGGGCGTTGCAACGCCCTGCCCAGCTGCTGCGAACCGTCGTCGGCGCACGCGGTGAGGGATTTCAAACCGGAATCTGGCGAATCGCCCGAATCGCGCGTGGGTCGCCGGTGAGGTCCACGGCGCGCTGCACCAGGTCATCGATGTGATCGGGCGACAGCGGCTTGTCGATGGCGACCAGCTCGTACGCGACATTGTATTCGTTGTAGTCGCGGTGAATCGACACGTCGGTGCCAAAGCCTGCTTCGTAGATCGCGTCGGCGATGGCCTTTCGGGTGCCGCGTCGGCTGGAGTGCACAATGGAGACGATGTGCTGAATGCCTTCGAGGGTGTCGAAGCCGACGTTGCTCTTGCTGCCGAACACGCAGTTGCGCAGCATGCCGTTCTGGCTGAGCGCCTGCGTGGTGCTGGCGACATAGCGCGCAATGCGGGGCTGCGCTTCGAGCGTGGCAGCGCCAATGTGCGGGGTTCCGTAAATATTCGGAGCCGACGCGTACGGGTTCTCCCAGACATCGCGGGTGTCGGCGGGTTCGGTGGGATACACATCGACGATGGCCTGCCGGACGTGGCCCTCTTCAGTGGCGCGAATGAGGTCCTCGGGGCGAAGGATCGAGCCGCGCGCGAGGTTGATGAACACGCGCGGGCTGTCGCCGTCTTTCTCGGAGAAGGCCGCGAAGTGGTCGTAGGTCAGCAGGTTTTCGTTGCTGCGACCGTTGTAGTCGTAGGCCGAGATGTGTGCGGACACATAGTCGGACATGGTAAAGAGGTCGCGGATGGTGGGCGCCCACTTCCAGCCCATGGTTTCGCCGACCTCGCGTGCGACCTCGCGGTTGTCGTGAAAGGCGATCTTCATGTCGAGGGCAGCCGCCATCTGGGCGACCTGCTTGCCGATGTTTCCGAGGCCGAGAATACCGATGGTTTTGTCGCGGATCTCGAAACGTCGCTCCTGTGACTTTACGAACTTGCCCTTGCGGGTCTCTTCGGTGGCCTCAAATACCCGTCGTGAAAGGCAAATCAGCTCGCCAATCACCAGCTCGGCGACCGATCGACCATTCGAGATGGGGTCATTGGTGACAAGCACGCCGTGCTCGGCGCATGCCTTCTTGTCGACGGAGTCGTCGCCGATGCAGCACAGCATGACGGCGTGCAGGTAGGGCGCGGCCTGCAGCACACGCTCGTTGACCTCAATGCGGCTGCGCTTGAACAGCAGCTCCCATGGCTCGCTCTCCAGCAACCGAATGAGCTCGTCGTCGGTGGGCGTGCGCTCGGGGCGCCAGGCTTCAATGCCAAGAGCGCGCAGGTGCGCGTCGAGCGAGCTGTCCGGATTTTCAAGAACGAGGGCCTTGCGGAAAGGCCCAATGCCGATTCGGGGGCGAATAGGGAGAGTCACGGGGAGTCTCGAGAGCAGAGAAATCCATGTTGCGCGAAGTGCGCCGTGGCACGGGATGCGCCGGCGGCTGCGCTATACCGAAACGGGGTCATGTGTCATGCCCGTGTTTCGAGAATTTTGTGTGACAGCGGGCCGCCGTGGATCGTCAGCTGAAGAGGACGACACTGGCAGAGACCGCGATCATCGCGGGGGTGCGCGTTATTTGGGCTTCTGCTGCGCGGCGAGCAGGCGCGGCTTGAGGACGGTGTTCAGGAGGTCGCTAAAGACTTCGACCTGAGTGCGTCCGGTTTTTTCGCAGTGAGCGCGCAGCACTTCGTGCGCTTCAAGGCTGATCCAGATGGGCTTCTTGCCGTCGTTGGACATGATGGTGACCTGAAGGTGTTAGCAAGGAGAGGGTTTCAGACGAGCCAGATGCCGCCGAGGTACTGTACGTTGCCCGTCGGCGGAACCTCGCGGCGACGCGGCTCTGGCCGAGGCGCAGGCGTCGGAGCGGGCGGAGTTGGGGCGGCCACCACACGCACCGGGGCTTCATCGGCGCCAATCAGCTGCTCGTCTTCGGCGACAGCTGGGGCGGCAGCGACGGCCGGAGCCGTCACGACGGGAGCGGCCACAACCGCGTCCACCTTCGCCGCCGACGACTCCACAACGGGTTCAGACGCCGCAGCGGCACCGCCGAGCGTCTCGAGCACGAGCTGGCTGGCGACGTCGACCATGGACTGCCGGGTGAGCGTGGCCCACTCTTTCAGAATGACGTGGGCATCTTCGTCAACCCAGACCGGCTTCTTGCCGCCGGGCTTCACTTCTGCGCCACCTTTGCCGGCCTTGGCGCTTTCCTTTTTGTCAGACATCGTTGGCACTCGGGTAGTCAGTAGCAGGGCGAAATGCGCCCGAAAGCGAGCGGGCCTTTCGTTATGGTCAATCGGGTGCCCGATGGTCAAGCGGATCGTCGCACAGGCCACATTCCCAAGGCTTTCGCCCGCGTCGTCCACATGGTGGGCTCTTGTTCATCCGAGGAACTTTTCAGGGCGGCGGCACCATCGGACCGCTGCGGGCTAGCGTAAACTGACCTGAGCCTGATGGGCTGCCAGCAGCTGCAGCGCGCCATCGACGGTGCGCTCCGAGGCGGTGGGACCCGTCTGGCCTCGCGCAGACGCGAACCTGTCGATCTCCTGCATGCCGGTCGGGCTGGTAACGTTGACCTCGGTGAGGTGGCCTCCGATGACGTCCAGCCCAACAAACCAAAGGCCGTGTTTGCGCAGCGTGGGCAGCACGCCGTCGACGATCTCGCGGTCGCGTTCGGTGATTCCGCCATCGACCGCCTTGCCGCCAGCGGCGAGGTTGCCGCGAAACTCGTTGCCCTGCGGAACGCGCAGCAGCCCGCCGAGGATCTCGCCGTCCATGAGCAGCACACGCTTGTCGCCTTCGCGAGCTTCGGGAAGGAACCGCTGCACCATCACCGATTCCTCGCCATACCGTGTGCTCTGCTCGATGATCGTGCCCAGGTTGGCGTCGTCTTCGCGCAGCAGGAAGATGCCGGAACCGCCCATGAGATCGAGCGGCTTCAGCACGGCCTTTCCACCCATCCCGGCCAGAAACATGCGGATGTCGTCGGCGCTGCGCGTGATGATCGACGTGGGCGCAAACTGCGGGAAGTTCAGGACAAACGCTTTCTCGTTGGCTGCGCGCAGGCCTGCCTGCCGGTTCAGCACCAGGCAGCCGGCCTGCTCGGCCTGCTCGAGCAGCAGCGTGGCGTAAAAGAACGCCATGTTGAACGGCGGATCCTTGCGCATCCAGATCACAGGAAAGTCTTTCAGGGCGGTGCGCGGAACAGGCTCGCCGAGCTTCTGGACGCCGGTACCGGGAATGGCCTGCAGCTGCTGGCAGGTGGCCCAGACGCCCGCCTGGTGCGACACGGCGAGGGTGTCGATCGTGCAGTACCACGTCTCGATTCCACGTCGGGCACACTCGGCCATGATCGCGAAGGTCGTGTCTTTTTTGATGTTGATGGACTCGACAGGGTCCATGACGAAGAGCCAACGCATGACAGGGCCTGGGAGAGAGAGTTGTCAGCGGCGATACACGGAACGCACGCACACTGCATTCGATTCCGAACGCCTAGGCCACATGCCGCCGCCCCGGCGTTGACGCAATGAATGACAGCGGGGGCAACCACGTCACAGCACCGCCGGTTGGCTGCTTCGGGACTTGAAGCGTCTGTGACGTTGTGTCAGGGGATCGCCGAGCGAACCGAAGACCGTGATCGAGATTGGAGTGAGAACGATGCCTGAAACAACGACGACAGGACGCAGTTCAGCCTGGGCAATCCCCGTGCTGGCGGTATTGCCACTGCATCTGGTGGGGTGCGACGAGATCTTTGGGACCCCGGACGCTGGCGACGACGACGCGGGGGATGGTGGCACGGACGCGAGCGGCGACTCGGGTGGGGCCGACGCCGACGATGATTGGGACAGCGACGATCGCGACGCGGGAGGCGACGACGACAGCACCTCGGTATCGCCGGATGGTGGCGATGATGACGTCGACCCGATTCTGCCGAGCTCCCTGCGCGCCCGACTACAGCCGCTGCTGGATCGTTATTGTGACGAGGCGCTGGACTGCGGTGCATTTGCGTCGGTGGAAGAGTGCGAAGCGTACGCGCTGGCCGGGCTGTACGAGTACATCCCTGAAGGCGTGGAGCCCACGGAAGGGTGCATTGACGCGGTGTATTCGTACTTTGACTGCTATACCGACCGCCTGGTGTGCGACGAGTCTGCGATGCCACCCGAGGTGTATTCCGACGCCAACTGTGAGCTGCAGGCGACCAATGCGGGCCTGCGGTGTCGCTAATGTTCGGGGATAGTGGGGAGAGGCTTGAAGCGAGCTGAGTGCACATACGAGTTGAATGAGCAGCGCATCGCTGAGTGTGATTGGCGAACGAGAGGGGCGTGTGATGCGCAATCTTAACTGCATGCTAGGTCGCGTATATTGACGGATGCCCGCTTGGCTGAAGCACGTATCTTTAAGGGGTTGCAACCAGTGTTTGCCCAACTGTCACAGTTCAAACAACCATTGAGACTAGTCATCATGAGACTTGAATGTTGTCCACCACCCTGCTAGGCGGACGCGGGGTCCTCAGGGCAGAGGACAGTAACTAGTCAACGCAATGGTGCGCACATGATGAAAAGACAGGCGATGGTCCAGATAGCGCGTATTCCCACCCTGGCACTTCTCCCACTGTTTCTGGTCGGCTGTCCCGACGACGAAGTCACCGGCACTGATAACACAGGCGGCGGCACAGGCGGCGGCGGCACAAGCGGCGGCGGCACAGGCGGCGGCGGCACAGGCGGCGGCGGCACAGGCGGCGGCGGCACAGGCGGCGGCGACACTGGCGGCGGCGGCACAGGCGGCGGCGACACTGGCGGCGGCGACACTGGCGGCGGCGACACTGGCGGCGGCATTGAGGGCTTTCTTGATGACACCTTTGAGGCTAACCTGGCGTATTGCGAGGCTTCAGTTTACTGCGAAACAGGTGATTACTATTCGGTGGACGAATGCCTGGAAGCGCGGGAGAATTACGCCTACGAGTATCTGGCGGATGCTTCACAGGACTGCCTTGATGCATACTCGGATTACCTGAATTGTTACGCGAGCGCCCTGACCTGCGACTATGACGAGTACGGTTACTATGCTGTTTACTCTGACGCGTATTGCGACTTTGAGTACGCGCAGGTAGAAGCAAACTGCTACTGAACCTCTTTCGCCCGAAACCATGATCATCGTCACCGGCACCAAGCGTTCGGGCACCAGCATGTGGATGCAGCTGCTGCATGCCGGTGGCGTTCAGATTGTGGGCGAGGCGTTCTCGCGCGACTGGGCGGATACCATTCGGGATGCGAACCCGAATGTTTTCTATGAGTCACCGTATCGTCGTGGCATTTATTACGCGACCAACCCGTCGCCAAAGACCGGCGTTTATTTGCGGGCCGAGCAGGTGCGGCTGGTCGGGGTAAAGGTGTTTATTCCCGGGCTGGTGCGCACCGAGCGGGCCTATATTCACCGGGTCGTGGCCACCATGCGCAACTGGCGGGAATACGGTGACTCGCTCAAACGGCTGACGTCGATGGAGCGCGATAATCGGGCGGCGCTGGGTAAAAAGGTGCTCCCTCCGATACAGGAATTAAATCCTGCGCTGGAATGGTGGCGCGAGAATTATATGCTCGTGCGCGATGTGGCCATTCGGCAATATCCGGTGGCTATGGTGGCCTATGACACCGTGTTGCAGGAACCCGAGCGTGCGCTGCGCGAGGTGTTTCAATTTCTGGGACATGGTGATGCGGCCGCCGCACTGCTGCAGGTCAAACCTGAATCACGTACGCAAAAGGGAGCCGATATTCCCGATGGAATTTCGCCTGAAGCGGCCGAAATTTTCGATGAATTATATCGCCGAATTCGGGTTGGAGTACCGATTGATGCGGAGTTTATTGGCGTTCTCAATGACCTCGCCCAGAAGCTGGAGCCTGTGATTCAGGCCGAATTGCGCGAAATCAGGCGGCAGGCAAACGAGCGCAAAATCGCATTTATGAAGGAACAGCCGCGGAGTGCAGCGCGCGCTGCCGTGACTGATTCCGGCGACGACGAGCCTGACACCGACGATGCTGACGATTCGCCAGCGACCGAATCGGACGGACCCTGACGGAATGCCCCGCCGCCCTGCCAATCCTGTGCTCACACATGGTCGCAATACCGCGGCCATTTATGTGCGGCTGCTGGTGCTCGAGCAACGCATGACCGCCGTGCTGCGTCCGAGGCCGGTGCTTCGGTCCGAAACCCGGCTGGTGGCTGCGTGGCTTGCGCAGGTCACGGATGACTTGCAGCAGATGACCATCGCGTTTTCGGATGCCGAGCGTGAGGTGCAGACGCTGGCGGTGAAACTGCAGCGGCGTCTTTCGGCGCGGGTTGCATCCATCGCTGACTGTGTGTGGCCCGACCCGGCTTCGCCTACGGGGGCGCTGGCTGCCGTAGCGCATCGACACGCGCTGACCATGACCCTGTGGCGCGCGACCTTGCCCGTGTTTCGGCACGCGATGCTGCCAGCCATAGAGCAGCGGCTGGCCGATTCGGCGGCCGAGCTGAAGCGGCAGGGGGAGTCGTCAGGCCTGAGGCGACCTGCGCTGGAAGCCAGCGTTCAGGCCTGGATGCGAGAGCTCCCGGGCATGGTCACCACACCGGTGACCGGTGCCGACGAGCAGCGTGCAACGGCTTGGCGCCGGCTGTCTTCCCGGCTGCTGGGACGGGCGACGTTGCTGGTCTGGGGGCCGGCACACTGCGAGCGCATGGTGCATCTGAGTGAAGGCCTCTCGCCTGATGCAAGCGTCGACGACGCGCTGCGGGCCGGGCGCGCGAGCTGGTCACAGCTCGGCCGCGAGTCGACCGCGCTACGACAGAGAGCGACGCCCGACGAGCTGGTGACTGCCGCAGCGCGCGAGCTGGCTCTGTTGCTGCAAGCCGTTCGCCGACAGACGCGGGCGCTCGAAAAGGCGGACGGCGATGGTTCGCGCGCTGACATGTCGGGCGGCGAGCAACTGGAACTTCGGGCGCGGCAGATGGCGTGGGCACTCAGGCTTCTGGCGACAGACGAGCTGCTGCATCGGCTGGTACAGTCCGGGCTCGAAGTGCCCAGCCAGGTATGGACCGAGTTGGCCCGTGTGGAGTGGTGGCTACACCGCCACACGGCGACCGACCGGCTTGCAGAGGTGGGCGTGGCGCGCTGACGCCAGATCGCCCTGAGGTCGCTGAAGGTGCGGCTACAGCGGCTGAACGTCCGGATGCAGTCGCTCGTCGCATTGCCTGTTACGTGACGCGTCACACCTTCTGCGAGTGGTTCATGACGTAAACGGTGTTTGCAATGCGCCCATGGAGCAGCTGGCGTGGGGCGTGCCGGCGGTCATTTCACGCCTGGATTTCTTCTCAAAGGCTTGACGAATATCGGGAGTTGGCTGGTAAGTAACGCGGGTCGTTTTATGTGTGTTCATGTGGAGTCTGGCATGTTGTTTACCCGCCTGCGTCATCCTGTTGCCCTGCCTGCGTTCGTTCTTGCCGTGCTTTCAGGAGCGTGTGGCACAAACGAGGCCAGGACCTCTTCGAACAACCCCGACCTGGTCGGTGGTGACGCCGGCGGCGATGGCACAACGCTCCCCGACGGCGGCGCGATTGACCCGGATGCCGGCGACGCCGACGCGTCCGCTTCGGATGGCAGCGGTGCCGACGGGGTTGACGGCGACGGTGGCACCGACCTGGACGGCGGCAGCCCGGACGGCGGGTCCGTCGAGGGGGGATCGGCCTGCACAACCGACGCTGACTGTCCGGAGGGCCTGCGCTGTGACGGCGACTTTGGCCCTCCGTTCTGCGCACCGATTCCAACGCCCGATGGCAGCAACTGTGCGACCAGCGCCGATTGTGAGTTTGCGGATTCGGATCAGCTGTTCTGCTGCGCCGGCTATTTTGGTTCACAGCGCTGCGCACCTGCGGGCGACCCTGCTACCGGCGCCACCTGCGGCGACGCGACCGGGGAACAGGGAGACGACTGCGTGGATGGCGGTCAGTCGGACTGCGCGGGTGAGCGCGCGGTGTGTCTGTTTAGTGAGTCCGACTATGCGTACTGTTCCGAGGCCTGCGTGGCACCGGCCTTTGCCTGCGCCGAGGGTGCCTATTGTCGCGTGTTGGTCGAGGGTCCCCGGGGCTATGGCCTTTGCATTGAGTACGGCGACACCGAAGACCTGACCTCGTGCATCGACGACCCGACCGCCTGCGGCGAGAACTCGTTCTGCATTCTTGGCGAAGAGGGCGACCCGTTGGCGTTCTGCGCGACCGTCTGTGAATCGGACGCTGACTGTTCAGGCGACACGGTGTGCAACGATTTTGGGGTCTGTACGCCCGATGGCGGCCGTGAGCCCGGCGAGAGCTGCATCGACGACCGCTTCTCTTGCGGCGACGGCGGGTTCTGCATCAGCTACGGCACACGGTATGCGCAGTGCACGCAGCGGTGCGAGCGCGACCGCGACTGCTCGAACGACAGCACGTGTTTCATTACGGAGACAGGCGAAGGGTTCTGTATTCGGGAAGGCGATCGGGCGCAGGGCGAGTTCTGCGGCGACGATCCCCTGTCTTGCGAGGGCATCTGCTCGGGCGACGCGCTCGCGTACGATCCCGGCGCGTTCTGCATCAACCCGTGCGAGTCGGACGCCGACTGCCCGGGCACTTCGTATTGCACGCCGGTTGGTCCTG
>JAGWVZ010000841.1 GCA_018970625.1 Myxococcales bacterium
CACACTATTGGCA
This sequence comes from Myxococcales bacterium, assembly GCA_018970625.1. Next base: position 14 of record JAGWVZ010000841.1, read on the forward strand.
AACGTGCACCGACGGAAAATGACGTTTGTGATCGTGTTGCCGGCTTGGCCCTGCACCAAACAGGTGTATACGTTGCCCGTGCAGTCGAAAAATATGTCCTCAAACTTGACCCAACTGGTTTGGGACATGTTGAGGATCATGCTGCTGCTGCCGATAGGCGGATTTTTGGTGAACGTGACATACGGCACATCGGAGTCGCCGTAGACGCCAAAAGTTGTGTAGCCAGCGCTGGCCGAACCGGCGTTTACGCCCTTGAATTCTGACGTGATGTTTTGCGTGGTGCCACGCTTGAACAGCAATGTGTCGCCAGCTGCGTAGTTGATGGTCTGGTAGTTTTTTTTCGGCGTCGACGTTGATAGGCCGTTGTTGCTGTCGTTGCCGCTGACAGAGTCGAGGTAGTACGTAGCCATCAGGTAAACGCCCCCGTCGCCATTACGCGCACGGCGCCATCAGTGGTCACCTTCCACGCACCAGAGGTCGATTTGATGCCGAGCGGCACCACATACGTTCCCTTGTTCTGGTTGCCCGGCAGGATCGTCATCTTGCTTCCGCTGCCGTCCTCAAGCGTCACCAGGGACGACACGCTCGACTCAACGATGCAGATCAGTTTGCCGATGTAGTCGCCAGCAGCGCCGGTGCTGCCCAGCACGGCAGAGGTGCCCGTGCTGACGAACTCATACTCGCCGACACCGTCGATGACCTCAAGGGCACCAAGAGACTGGTTTTCGCCAGAGATCAGGGTTTTCAGGTCTACGGGATAGCCCAAACTCATGGAAGCACCTCAACGGTCAGCGTGGACGGGAACGTCACCTGCATTTCGGTGGCCGCATCGCCCAGGAAAGGGAACTCGATCTGATTGGTGGCGCTCGTCGCCGTGTACGTGTCGACGCTCGACTCCGCGCCCAGCCGGTCGCGGCTTACGACGACGGCTGACCCGGTGCCCACCAAGCGCAGCCGGAAGATGCTCGGCGCCGGCACCCAGACGCCGGACTGCAGGCCGGGTGACCAGCCGATGTGAGCGATGGGCGGCTTGCCAATCGGCACCGTGTTCTGCCAGTCGGTGGCTCCGTTCCAGTTGGGCATGAGTCCTCCTTACGCGTCGTGCAGGAACAGCACCGTCCCGCCACTGGCGAACGACGCATAGATTCCGTTGGCCACCGGCACGGGCGCTGCCAGCACGCCTCTGGTGCCCGCTGTGGTCGAGGTGGGGATGACGTCGATGATCGTGCCGCTGGCCGCGCTGGCGTTGTCGTACACGGTCACGGCGCCGGTCGTGGCCACGGTGACGATATAGCCGTGGTAGTACCCGCCCTTGGCTCGCACTGCGCCGCTCGATGTCAGCGGTGTCGCGCCGCTGGGTTGTGGCAGTCCAGGAGTGGCCATCAGATCCTCTTTCGTCCGTTGGGCTGCTCGGCCCAGAGTTGTTCCAGTGTCTGTTCGTGCCACCACACCGGCTTGGGCGCCGGCTCTTCGCCGCGTTCCTCGCGCCATGCGATGGCCAACATGCGAAATGCGTCTGCGTAGTGGCTCGTCCAGTCGTGCCGCGGCCGGTCGCGAAAGGCCTTGGTGTCCTCGTGCCACTCGCGCTGGTACTGCCGCAGCGCCTCGATGCCGTCCTGGCAGCGCACGTCGAACCACGTGCGCGGGAACATGGCCCGAGCGGCTTGGATGCCGTCCTGCAA
>JAGWVZ010000078.1 GCA_018970625.1 Myxococcales bacterium
ATGCCATGCGTGCTCTTACATCGGCTGCCCTTTCGCTCCCGTTTGTGATGCTGTTCGCCAGCTGCGCCGACAGTCCCTCGGGAGGTCAGACGGTCGACGATACGGGTGGGGTGGACGTGCCCTCGTTTTCGGACACGACGCCGGACGTGAGCGTGACTTTTGACGCGCGCGACGACGCGGACGCCGGCAGTGACGCCGCTCCCGACACAGACGGACAGGGCGGCGTGGGTGAACCATGCAACGTACCTGCCGACTGCGAGAGCGACATCTGCCTGGACATCACGACCGGCGACGGCGCCGGTGTGTGCTCGGACCTCTGCGGCGATGACAGCGAGTGCCCCAACGGATTCGAGTGCATCGTGTGGCAGAACGCGGGCGATGATTTCACGACCCTGTGCGTGCCCACCGATTATTGCCTGGACCCCGATAACGATGGCTACGGCACGGGGCCCGGTTGTCTGGGCGCCGACTGCGACGAAGCGTTCGACGACGTGAACGCCGGCGCCGAGGAGGTCTGCGACGGCCGCGACAACGACTGCGATCGTCAGACAGACGAGCAGGCCTCGGGCACGCTGGAGTCATGCGATACTGGCTTTCAGGGCGTCTGTGGCGAAGGACGCACCCAGTGTGTCGAGGGTGCCCTGGTGTGCTCGGCGTTCTCGGAGCCCACCGCCGAGACCTGCGATGGCCGCGACAACGACTGCGACGGAGTCGTCGACAACAACCCGGTCGGCGTCACGGTGTGGTACGTCGATGCCGATGGCGACCGCTTTGGAGACGACGCATCCGGAGCCACCGCCTGCGTGCGTCCCGAGGGGCGTACCTCGGACGGCGGCGACTGCGACGACACCAATCGGTCGGTGAACCCCACCGTGCCCGAGATCTGCGACGGCATCGACAACGACTGCGACGGCAACATTGACGAGGACGGTGCAGCCGGCACCCTGACGTTCTGGCGTGACGCCGACGGAGACGGCGCGGGCGATGCGGCCGACACCATTCAGGGCTGTGCCCCACCCGAAGGGTACGTGGCCAACGACGACGACTGCAACGACGCCGACGTCAACATCTTCCCGGGCGCCGAGGACCTGTGCGACAGCATCGACAACAACTGCAACGGAATTCTGGACGACGCCGCCGGCCCCGACGCCGGTCTCTGGTACGCCGACGCCGATAGCGACGGGTGGGGCAATCGGAGCGACGCCCTGTACAGCTGCTCGGCCATTGCAGGGCGGGTGGATCGCGCCGACGATTGCGACGACACCCGATCGGCGATCCATCCGGACGCCGCCGAGCTGTGCGATGGCGTCGACAACAACTGCCGCGACGGGGTCGATGAAGCCGCGGCGACCGATGCACGCACGTGGTTTCAGGACGCCGACGAAGACGGGTTCGGCAACGTCGCGGTGACGCGCGTGGCGTGCACGCAACCCGGCGGCTATGTGAGCGCCGGCGACGACTGCGACGACGGCAGCCGCAGCGTGAATCCGGCTGCGACCGAGGTGTGCAACGGCCGCGATGATGATTGCGATGGCGCCACCGACGAAGAGGGCGCCACCGGCGCGCTCACCTGGTACCTCGACAACGACGGCGATGGGGTCGGTAACTCGTTACGGACAGAGCTGGCGTGCACACGACCGGCGAATCATGTGGCCACCGGCGGTGACTGCAACGACGCCAATGGCGCTGTGTTCCCGGGCGCCACCGAGACCTGCAACGGAGTCGATGACAACTGTCTGGACGGTGTCGACGAGGCGTCGGCTGTGGGGGCCACCGAGTGGTATCTGGACGCTGACGGCGACAGCTGGGGCCTCGCCGGTTCGGTGCGCAACGCGTGCGTACAGCCTGCCGGCTATGTGAACCGGGCGGGCGACTGCAACGACAGCGCCGCCACGCGGTACCCGGGGGCTCCCGAGGTGTGCAACGCGGCCGATGACAACTGCAATGGCGCGGTCGATGAAGGGGTGCAATCGACTTACCATCTCGATTTTGACAGCGACGGCTTTGGTTCTCCGACCTCGACGCAGCAGGCTTGCTCGGCCCCGGCGGGTTACGTCATCAACAATCAGGATTGCGATGATTCCACGGCTTTGCGGGCCCCCGGGTTGCCTGAGGCGTGCGACGGCATCGACAACAACTGCAACGTGACGGTGGACGAAGGCGCGCAGACGACCTTCTTCCTGGACAGCGACGGTGACACGTATGGCAACCCGGCGATCGTGCGCGATGCCTGCACTACGCCCGCTGGTTACGTGAACCGGGCCGGCGACTGCGATGATAGCACCGCCCTGCGAAATCCGGGGCGGGTCGAGGTGTGCGACAACCTCGACAACAACTGCAACTCGACGATCGACGAGGGCGTGCAGACCACCTACTACGTTGACCAGGACGGCGACACGTATGGTTCGACGACCATTCTGGCCTGCACGCAGCCGCCCGGCACCGTCACGCGGGGCGGCGACTGCAATGATACGCGGCTGGACATCAGCCCGGGCGTTCCCGAGCGCTGCTCGACCACCTTTGATGACAACTGCAACGGGTCGATCAACGAGTCTGCAGCCGTCGATGCGACCCGCTGGTATTTTGACTCCGACGGGGATGGGTTTGGTCAGTCGGTGCCCGATTTTTCGCCCATCGGCACGGTGCGTGCCTGCACCCGTCCTGCGGATTTCTGCATACGTTTCTTTGGCATCTGCGTGGACGCTCCCATTCCGTACGTGGGCAACCAGAGCGACTGCGACGACAGCAGCGCGCTGGCGCGGCCGGGCGGCGGTCCCGAGGCATGCGACGGGTACGACAACGACTGCAACGGCACGCGCGACGATGGGCTCTCCCGACCGGTGACGATATACCGTGACGGCGACGGCGACGGCCGCGGCGTGTCTCCCGCCATTCTGGTCTGCCGTGAACCGATCGGTCAGGAGAATGACTGGGTGCAGGTCTGCTGCGACTCTGACGACAATGATCCATCGACGTTCTGAGCCGCGCGACGGGTACCGCGACATGGTGACTTCATGACGTGCTCATGGGTGCATCATGGCGTCGCTGCAGGGGTGGTGCGGGGCCGATGGATCGGCTTTGTTCCCACAGATTCGGGGTGACGCGTGAGGGTATTGCAAAGCGGCATCGCTCGGCCTACACGGCCCCCGCACCGATCCTGAGGTCCGGTGCGTAAGGCAGCACAAGCGAAAGGAACGGCCATGGCGAAAGGAACGGTTGGTGCAGGGTTGGCGATGGCCGCGGTGGGCGTAGGAGCCTGGCTGGCGACGAACAAGGCCAGCGCAACCGCGCTGATTCCTACATTTATTGGTATTCCCATGGCAGGTCTCGGGCTCTTTGAGCGCGTTCCGCTGGCCGGTCACTACGCGCGCACGGGTACCGCTGTGCTGGCCCTGGCTGCGTTGGGCGGCGCGTCTCGTGGCGTTCCGCAGCTGGCCGCCATGCTTCGTGGCGAAGACGTCAAGCGCCCGATCGCGGTGGCTGCCCAGAACGCCGTGGTCGGCATTGCGGCGACCTATCTGGTGCGCCGGGTGGTGCTGCGCTGAAGCGTTGCGACGACGTTGTATATGCGCAGGGAGGCGGGTGCGTGCCACCGCCCTGCCAGAGGTTAAAATCGTGTGTGCGACCGGGCGGCCTGCCCGGTTGATTCCCGGAGTCCTTCAAGGGCTCATCCTGTCACCGGGTGCGTTATGAACCTGAGCGAGCTTCTGCAGCCGACCACTCCGTTCGTTCATCGCCACATTGGGCCGTCGCCGGACGACATTCAGGCCATGCTGGCCACCATTGGCTACGATTCACTCGGGGCGCTCGCCGCCGCCACGGTGCCGGGCGGCATTCGGCTTGGCCGCGAGCTGGAGTCCGGCCCGGGCATGTCCGAAGAGGCGCTGCTCGGCGAAATGCGAAAGCTGGCGAACCAGAATACGGTACGTCGCTCGCTGATCGGTATGGGATACAGCGATACGCTGACTCCGACGGTGATCCTGCGCAACATCATGGAGAATCCGGGCTGGTACACCCAGTATACGCCGTATCAGGCCGAGATTGCGCAGGGGCGGCTCGAAGCGCTGATCAACTACCAGACGCTGGTGGCCGACCTGACGGGGCTGCCGCTGTCGAACGCGTCGCTGCTCGATGAGGGCACCGCCGCCGCCGAGGCCATGACCATGTGCTGGTCGCAGGCGAAGCGCGCGAAGTCCACGTTCTTTGTGGCGAAGGACTGCCACCCGCAGACGATCGCCGTGGTGCAGACCCGCGCCGAACCGCTGGGCATTCACGTTCTGGTGGGCGATCTGGCTGACCTTGACCCGGTCGGGCAGGGCGTTTTCGCGGCGCTGGTGCAGTATCCGGCGACCGATGGCGGTGTGAGCGACCACGCAGACGTCGCGCAAAAGCTGCATGCTGCCGGCGGTTTCCTGATTGTGGCCGCCGATTTGCTGGCGTTGACGCTGCTGACGCCCCCCGGTGAGTTCGGCGCCGACGTCTGTGTTGGAAACTCGCAGCGCTTTGGCGTGCCCATGGGATACGGAGGCCCGCACGCGGCCTTCATGTCCACGCACGAGTCGTTCGCGCGACAGCTTCCCGGTCGCCTCATCGGACTCTCGCGCGACGCGCAGGGCAACCCCGCATACCGCCTGACCCTGCAGACGCGCGAGCAGCACATTCGCCGCGACAAGGCCACCAGCAACATCTGCACCGCGCAGGTACTACTGGCGATCATGGCCAGCATGTACGCAGTCTATCATGGCCCAGAGGGCCTGAAGGCCATTGCAGGGCGGGTGCACGCGCTCACTTCTGTGCTCGCTGCCGGGCTTTCGGCGTCGGGTCTGAAGCTGGCCAGCGCATCGTTCTTCGACACCCTGCGCATCTCGGGTGCGGACGCGGGCGCTGTCATGGCGCGGGCGGCCGCTGCCGGGTTCAACCTGCGGGCGTACCCGGACGGGTCGGTGGGCGTGGCGCTCGACGAGCGCAGCTCGCTCGATGAAGTGCAGCAGGTGCTTGGATTCTTTGGTGTTTCTGCCGATGTGAACGCACTGGCCGCCCGTGTAACCTCGGCGATCCCGGCTGGGCTGCAGCGCAAGTCTGCGTTCCTGACGCACCCGACGTTCAGTCTGTACCATGCCGAACATGAAATGCTGCGGTACATCCACCGGCTGCAGGCCAAAGACCTGTCGCTGACGACGTCGATGATTCCGCTGGGTTCGTGCACCATGAAGCTGAACGCCACCACCGAGATGATTCCGGTGACCTGGCCGGAGTTTGGTGCTTTGCACCCGTTCGCGCCGGTCGAGCAGGCCGCCGGCTACCTGAAGATGTTCGCACAGCTCGAAACCTGGCTCGCTGATGCGACCGGCTTCGCGGCGGTGTCACTGCAGCCGAACGCCGGCTCACAGGGCGAGTACACAGGGCTGCTTGTGATTCGTGCGTGGCACCGTCATCGCGGTGACCTTCATCGAAACGTCTGTCTGATTCCGGTGTCGGCGCACGGCACCAACCCGGCCAGCGCCGCCATGTGTGGCATGACGGTTGTTCCGGTGAAGTGCGATGACGACGGCAACATCGACATCGCCGACCTGCGGAAGCAGGCACAGGCCAACGCCGACAAGCTGTCGTGCGTCATGGTCACCTACCCCTCGACGCACGGTGTGTTCGAGGAGTCCATCCGCGAAGTGTGCGAAATCACGCACGAATTCGGTGGTCAGGTATACATGGACGGCGCCAACATGAACGCGCAGGTCGGGCTTACCAGCCCCGGCCACATCGGCGCCGACGTGTGCCACCTGAACCTGCACAAAACCTTCTGCATTCCGCACGGCGGCGGCGGTCCCGGCATGGGCCCCATCGGCGTGGCGGCGCATCTGGCACCGTTCCTGCCGGGTCACCCGGTGATCAAAACCGGAGGCGAGCACGCGATCGGTCCGGTGAGCGCGGCTCCGTGGGGCAGCTCCAGCATTTTGCCGATCTCGTACGCGTACATCGCCATGATGGGCGGCGTGGGGCTTCGCAAGGCCACCGAGGTCGCCATCCTGAACGCCAACTACATGGCCGAGCGCCTGCGCGGCCATTTCGACGTGCTCTACACGGGCGCGAATGGTCGCGTGGCGCACGAGTTCATTCTGGACCTGCGCCCGTTCAAGCCGTTCGGCATCGAGGCCGAAGACGTGGCCAAGCGCCTCATGGACTACGGTTATCACGCGCCCACGATGTCGTGGCCGGTGGCGGGCACGCTGATGATCGAACCCACCGAGAGCGAGGCCCGCGCCGAGCTGGATCGCTTCTGCGAGGCCATGATCGGCATTCGCAAAGAGATTCAGGACATCGAGGACGGCGTCCTCGACCGCCTCGACAATCCGCTGAAGAACGCGCCGCACACGTCGGCGGTGGTTACTGCGTCGGAGTGGTCGCACGGTTATTCGCGCGAGCGCGCGGCGTTCCCGGCCTCGTGGTGTCGGCACAACAAGTTCTGGCCGTCGGTCGGGCGTGTGGACAACGCCTACGGTGACCGCAACCTGGTGTGCACGTGCCCGCCAGTAGAAGACTTCGCGGCCGAGTAATCTGCCGCCCTGCAAAACCCACGCTGGCGGTTTGGGTTAGCGCTCGATGGCACGGGGACGATGCCCTTCAAACTCGCACCCGGCTTCAGAAGACCAGGCGAAGGTTTCCGGGGCCGACGCTCACGCGGGCGCCCGAGCCCAGGTTCGAGGCCGAGCCGCCATTTCGCAGGTGTCTCTCCAGCCGCTCTTCCGGGGTTCGCAGGGCCATGCCGAGAATGGCGCTGCCGGTGGTGACGGTGCCAAAGAACACCGATACGCGCAGGGATTCGCCGGCGAAGGGCTCTTCCGAGACGGCCTCGAGGGCCAGAAATGCGGCCACGCCAAACCCGAACGTCGCCAGCCCGCTGTATAGCCGGGTGCGGCGCGACGAGACGGCGCGGTCTGAAATGTAGCGCAGGATCTGGGCGTCGGTGGCGCCTTCCTCGAGCATCTCGGTGGCACGTCGGTGCGCGTAGTTGGTGACGTTCATGCGCTGCAACACACCGGCGGTGCCGGCGGTGGTGCCCAGCGTGATCATGGCGGCGTAATAACCGTTCTGGCGGGTGGTCGAGCCCCACCCCATGTCGAGGGGGGTGAGGATGTTGACCAGCCCGAGGGTGGCGACGAAATAGCCTACCCCGGCCTGCGCGAGGCCCGCGAAACGACGTCCGTCATGGTCGTTTGCGGCGATCCAGCGCAGCGCCTGCTGCGGGTTATGCACGTCGCGGAGCCGCTCAGGCGTGATGTCATCGACGGGTGTGAGCGGTTGATCCAGCGTGGGGAGGGCGGTGGTGCTCTGCTCTGCGGGTGCCTCGGCAGAGGTCTCTGGCGCGCTCTCCTGTGCTTGGGCCGAGTCAGGCTGTACCAGTAAAAGGAGCGTTCCAAGGGCCAGAAGTGCGAGCATTGGTCGTAATTTCACCAGATTTTCCGCTTGTCGGTGCGTAAATGACGCTAGTTGTTGTCGTTCGGCGGTTCGTTGGGATGAGCCATGTGGGGGTGGGCAATGACGCACGCGCCTGCCATCACTCGCACTCGGAGCGCAGGCCGTCATCACCCAGGGCGACCGCCAGGCATCCGGGGAACACCGGAGCGCAACATGGGCGACCCCATCGGCATTGCGCGGCCGAGCAGGCTGTGAACAGTCCGCCGCAGCTGCAGGTCGTGCTGACGGTGCAGGTGCCTGCATTGCAGGTGCCGGTGCCGCAATCGTTGCCGCAGGTGCCGCAGTTGTCGGGGTCGTTTCGGGTATCGACGCACCGGTCGCCGCACAGGGTGAGCCCTGAGGGGCAGATGCAGTCACCGCCCGCGCAGACGACGCCGGCCGGGCAGGACGTTCCGCAGGCACCGCAGTTGCGCGGGTCGGTGGCGAGGTCCGAGCAGCTGCGCCCACACAGCGTCTCGGCCGGGTCCACACAGTCGCAGGCGCCGGCCTTGCACTCCTGATCGGTGGCGCAAATATTGCCGCAGCTGCCGCAGTTGGAGGGGTTTTCGCTGGTGTCGATGCAGAAGGCGCCGCAGGCGGTGAGTCCGCCTGGGCAGGTGCAGGCGCCCGCTGTGCAGGTCTGCCCGGCGGCGCAGATGTTGCCGCAGGTGCCGCAGTTGGTCTCGTCGGACTGCAGGTCGGTGCAGGCGTCACCGCACTCGGTGGCCCCGACGGGGCATGCGCAAACGCCTGACTGGCACACCTGACCGGCGGTACATTCCGTGCCGCAGGTGCCGCAGTTCGAGGGGTCGGTTTGGGGGTTGGTACAGCGACCGGCGCAGAAGAAGTCGCCTTCTGCACAGGTACACAGGCCGTCTTCGCAGACGGTCGCGGCGGCGGGGTCGCAGGCGGTGCCGGGCTCGAAGCCGGTGCCGTCGGCGTTACAGGTACCGGGTGTGTTACCCAGACAGGTAGTTTCGCCCGGGGTACAGGGCTGGGCGACCAGGCATGTGCCATCGTCGCAGGTGCAGGTGCCGCCTTCGCACCCGGCCAGCGTGGCGCAGTCAGTACGCGTCAGCAGTGTGCCTTCGGCGTTGCAAACCAGCGCTACCGTCCCGGATTCGCAGCTGCGGGAATTGGCCTCGCATGGTTTCGCGACACACACGTCCTCGACACAGGTGGCCGTGCTGCCGCAGGTTTCGTCGTTGGTGCAGGGAATGGCGGTGTCCGCATCATCCGAAGGGGCGTCATCATTCAAGGCGTCGTTCCGCGCGTCAGACTCCGCTGCGTCGGGGTCATCTTCGTCCGGGGTAGTGGCATCTGCATCCACGACGTCTTCGTCCCGGCCACCAATGTCTCGTAGCGGAGCGGACGCGTCATCATCGTCGTTGTTGTCGCGGGTGTCTGTCTCGTCAGAAAGATCCTCGCCCAAGGCATCGCTGGTGTTTGTGGGTACCGCATTGGCACACCCGGTGAGGGAACCGAGCAACAGCATGGTCATCCAGAAACGCATAGGCACACACTCCATTCGTCGCCGGATTCACGGCCCGACTCGGGTCTGAGGCCGCAGACGACTCATCGCGCAGGCCAGTTGACACCGGGCTGTCATACCGTGAACCGGGCGCTGACGCAAAGCGTTGCGGGCCGAAACGTCAACGGGCGCGCCATGTCGGGTTCCGAAGGCGACGGCGGCCGAGCGCTGGCACTCCGTGTCGCCAATGTTGTGTTTTTGCGCGGCAGCAAACGGACCGATATTCCGTGTGACGTTTCGCTTGCGTGCAGGGTGATGCGGTCCTAGCGTGGCGAGGCTGACCTACGGCGAGCCACTTCGGCTGCATCCGAGGGCGTGACCGACGGCTGGCTCGTCAAGAGCCACTGTTTGATGAAGAGTTTCGAAGATGTCTGACGCTGATTTTCGTCCCGAAGACGGGCATGAGGAAGGAGCGCCCAGCACCGGCAACCGGCTAATGGCGTCGCGCCTGCGGTTTCTGGTAGGCACGCTGGTGGCTGTAGGTGCTTTGATTTACGTCGCTTTTTCGTCCTTCGAAAGCGAGGTGTACTTCCTGACGGTGGCCGAGGTGTCGGATCAGCAGGAGAACATCGGCGGCCGGGAGTTCCGACTGAAGGGGATCGTGGTACCGGGTTCGCATATGGTCAGCGAAACGGCGCTGCACGAGCACTGGTTCACGCTTCACGAAGAGGACGAGACGCGTCAGGTGTTCTTTGCAGGCGCCCTGCCTGACACCTTCGCGGACGAAGCCGAGGTGGTGGCCCTGGGCCGGCTGCGCGATGACGGTGTGTTTGAAGCGGTGGAAGTCGTTGCCAAGTGCCCGTCCCGGTATGAAGAGGCAGCTCCCACGGCGACCACCGCCAGCAATCCCTGAGGCCTATGCCGTTTCTGGGTACAATCGCAATCGCCCTCGCGCTGGGCGCATGCCTGTTCACAATCGTTACGGGTGTCCGTGCGGGAGTGCGGCGAGACGCCCGCTGGGCAGCCATGTCAGAGCAGGGGGTTTACCTGCAGACGGGGCTGATCTGGGTGGCGTCCGCGGCGCTCATGTACAGTTTTCTGACCCACGACTTCACCCTGCCGTATGTGTATGGGCGCAGCGACGCGCGCATGCCGGTGTTCTATGTGATGGCGGCGTTCTGGGGTGGCCAGGAGGGCAGTCTGCTCTTCTGGGCAACGGTGAGCGCAGCGTTTGGTGGGGCGGCTACGTGGATCAACCGCGAACGGCTCTCTACGGTCATGCCGTTCTTTCACGCCGTGTTGAGCCTGACGTTGCTGGGCCTGCTGGTGGTATTGAACTTCGTGGCGAGCCCTTTCGATGTGTTTCAGGTGGTGGATGCGCCGGTCGATGGCACAGGGCTGAACCCGCTGCTTCAGAACCCGCTGATGGTGATTCACCCGCCCTGCCTGCTGTCGGGTTTTGCGACGTTCTCGGTGCCTTTTTCGTTCGGCATGGCGGCGCTGCTGGCCGGGCAGACCGGGTCGGAGTGGCTCAAGGCCACCCGCAAGTGGACGTTGATATCGTGGCTGTTGTTGAGCGTGGGCAACATTCTGGGCGGCATGTGGGCCTATCGCGAGCTGGGCTGGGGCGGTTACTGGGCGTGGGACCCGGTGGAAAATGCCGCCTTGATTCCGTGGTTTACCGCGAGCGCGCTGCTGCACTCGGTCATCATTCAGGAGCAGCGCGGCATGCTGCGCCGCTGGAATGCCATTCTGG
>JAGWVZ010000842.1 GCA_018970625.1 Myxococcales bacterium
CACAGGCTGCCACAGGTGGGCTGGGCTGGGAAGTACGTGACCTTGGTGGTGTGGCTGGACCGTCAGAGATTAGTAACAAGCTTCCAATATGTGCGTCTCGATCTGCGTCCAGGAGCGATCGGTGCCTGCGTCATTGCCGCCCGGAAAATCAGCGATGCGGTCGACTAGGGCCTCTCGCCACCAATTGAAATCAACCGCTTCGGCAGGACCATAACCCGACCGCCTCTGTCGGACGTCGCCATCACCATCCTGGCTTCGCGTCCGGAGAAATCGCGTGCAAGGCTGCACGGCGCTGCGCTCGCAATGCCGAGCCGCCATCGAGCGACAAACTTCCGTCCCGTTGCAGGTCCATTATCAGTGAGCGCACAGTGTCGGAGGTCTTTCATGCGCATGGCATCCGGAACGGTCGCCGCGTCATGCGCGGCCGTCGCCTGGCTCGCTCTCGCGGGGATGTTCGCGTCTGTCGCGCTCGCCGAGGCGCCAGTGCGCTTTACCTGCCCCGACAGCACCGTTTTCGACATGCGCAACGATTTCGCGATCGGCGCCTTCGACCCACGCGTCCATCGCCCCTCGGCGGGCGCAGTCACGTCTGCAGACATCGCCGCCCATGCCCGGCTGTCCGTCATGAGTTATGAGATGCACGCCGCCTTCACCGCAGGCGCGGACCCGCGTTCGAACCTCGCCCCGAACCTTCGCACCTTTGCACTCGTCTATGGTGATCCAGGGCCAGACGAACGGCTAGGCGCGCTGAGATTGCGGGACACACGCACTTTTTATGGTGTCGTCGCCGACGACGGCGCCTCAGGGCAGCGTTTTGTCGTTCTGCGAGGCACGCTTCGGCCGAACGAGTGGCTGCGCAATCTGCAAGCCGGCTTGAGACCATTTATCCGCAGTCAGTTTCGCAGGCCATTCCCGGTCGGTACGGGGGCTTGGGGCGCGGGAGCGCGGGTTCATGCAGGTTTCCTGAAGATCTTCGCGAGCTTGGAGATTGTGAACGTGACCGACGGCTCACGCAAATCGCTCGCAGATGCGCTGCCGGACTTGGCTGCCGGCCGGCAGATCACTTTCGTTGGACATAGCCTGGGTGGCGCGCTTGCGACACTCGCTGGCGTCGAGGCCGCACGCCTTTCGCCGTTGGACGCACCGCGCATGCGCATCGTGACATTCGCCTCGCCCCGCGTCGGCGACCAGGGCTTTGCGACGCTGGCGCAGTCTGTCGGTCAGATCGATCGAGTCTGCAACGTCGTCGACGTGGTCCCGGCCGTCCCACCCAGTACGCGGTTGACGACGTACGTCCACGTCGGGCAGGTCTTCAGGATTTCATCGTTCGACTGGCCCGACCTCGAAAACGAGCAGGAAAAGCCCGGCGACCGGGTCACGTGCTGGCACAACATAAATGCCTACGCATTCATGGCAGACCCCGCCAAATCGGCGAAGAATCTCGACGTCTGCCGACGGTCGCCGCAGCCGTCGGCGCACAATCGGCTGCAACAGAGCCGGCAGCGTACACAGCCCGATGTCAGGGAAGGCGCCGCCTCCAGATGATCGCGTCGGCGCGCGCCCCGTCCATGACGTCCGCTTCGCGGGCCCTGCCGGTCACGCCGGATCCGGGCCGATCATCTTCTCCGGGCGCACGATCGCGTCGAAATCGTCGGCCGGGATGCCGTCCTTGATCGCTTCCTCGCGCAG
>JAGWVZ010000843.1 GCA_018970625.1 Myxococcales bacterium
ATTGCCCGGGCGCTTGCGCTGAATGAACTTCAGGTGGACAACCAGCGGTTGCGCGAGCGTATGGAAAACATGCGGTTCGGTTCGCTCATTGGCAGTTGTGACGCCATGAGGACGGTGTACCGGAAGGTCGAGAAGGTTGCAGCGACTGACGTTTCAGTCCTGATCACAGGTGAGACGGGCACCGGTAAGGAGTTGATCGCGCGGGAGATTCACAATCGGTCGGAGCGTCGGAAAGGTCCATTCGTGACCATCAACTGTGGAGCGATTCCGGAGAATCTCCTGGAGAGCGAGCTGTTCGGACATGCCCGTGGTGCATTTACCGGTGCGACGGTCGCACGCTCCGGAAAGTTTCAGGCCGCCGATGGTGGTACGCTCTTCCTGGATGAAATTGGTGAGATGCCGCTTCCGTTGCAGGTCAAAATACTTCGAGCGCTGCAGGAACGAATGGTGACCCGGGTAGGCGAGTCACGCCCCGAAAAAGTGGATATTCGGATTGTCGCGGCGACGCATCGAAACCTGCCCCAGATGATCGCCAGCCATGAGTTTCGCGAGGACCTCTACTATCGGCTGAATGTCGTGACGCTGTTACTGCCGGCTCTTCGCGACCGCGGCGATGACGTGGTGGTGATCGCGCGTTACCTGCTGGAGCGTTATCGGGAAGAATACCGTACCGGACCCAAGAGTTTCAGCCGTGAGGCAATGGCGGCGATTCGGCGCTACACCTGGCCGGGAAACATTCGACAACTGGAAAACCACATCAAAAAGGCCGTGATTTTGTCGGATACGGCCTCCATTCGTGCCGAGGATCTGGACCTGCCAACCGACCAGACGGCCGAGGTGAAACCATTGGCCGAAGCGCGGGAGGACTGGCAGCGTCAGTACATCACCGACGTTCTTGCGCTGAACAACGGCAATCGCACCAAGACCGCTCGCGACCTCGGAGTTGACCCACGTACTGTTTTCCGGTTTCTGGAGAAGGAAGGCGACAAGCCAGACGGAGTATGACACGCACGTCAGGTTTCACCGGATGATGCTGTGCCGGTTCACCTGCCACAACTGCCAACCAACTAATCTTCTTGAACAAACGGTTGCGCCAATCTCTGGCATGCAGCTTGCATACCATGCTGCTGTGGCCCTTGCTACCGCTCACCGCTGCCCTGGCGAGCTGTGTGTACGGCCCCCCCATCTACGGTCGTGAAACCCCGCCAGACAATGCCCCGTTCTACTTCCCCTCAGGCCTCGTTCCGTCTCCGTTCAACGACGTTGTCGTGGACCTCGGTGCGGGAGATACGCGGACATTCGGTGTGCAGGTCTTCGATCGGGACCCCGCGGAAGAACTTGAATACGAGTGGACATTGCTTAGCCCTGCCCTGGACGTTGAAGCGGTGCTCGGCAGCGGACTGCTTCGCGACCCCAGCGCCATCAACGATGTGTATGCCTGGCAGGTCCCCCGGATTGCTTTCCAGACCTGTCAGGGTACCGTGGCAGGTTTTCTGTCTGAGGAGGGTGACCAGATCACCTTTGAACTCACCATTCGCGACGAGATTCCCGAAGATCAGCGGTTTGACGAGACGGCCGGATACTATGAGATCGTCATTCGTTGGAACGTGGTCGCGCTGGGGAATTGCAATGATTGAGAGCCTGCTGGTCGCGTTGCGAGGCTCAGGGGTCGCTCAAGCGTTGATAC
>JAGWVZ010000844.1 GCA_018970625.1 Myxococcales bacterium
AGGCCCAGGCCGCGCTTGGACATATTGAGCCGAACGCCCGGCAGGACGCGGAACGAACGATGAAACCGAAAACCCATACTGACCACCTCGCAATCGACGACGCCTGCATAAAGCGCGGCGCCCCGGCTGACAACCCGATTGCAGGCGTGCGCCACATGAACCCGTGCTCTCTTTTGGTTTTTGGCTTTTCGTGGTCCAGCCGGCACGAGAGTCGAGTTGCATCACGCGCCCGGCTCTGGCAGGCAGTGCGCTGTATTCAGGCACGATGTACCGCTGTTCAGGGATTCCATGTACGTGCAAACTGGTTCTGGAGCCGCGTCACGGCTCACCTGCTGTATCGTGGCAGTCGCGTTGTCGTGGCTGGCCGGCTGCGGTACGACCCCCTCGGCCGAGCCGTCAGGCGAGCCTGCTGGGACCACAGACGCGGGAGCGCCCGGTGTGACCGACGCCGCGGACGAAGACACGACCGCCGACGCCGCCCCGGTGCCGGTGGGACAGCCGTGCAGCACGCACGCCGACTGCGGTGGCGGCTGGTGCGTAGGCGAACCCGGCTGTGATGGAACCTGGCAGTGTGTCGCCACCACGCCCTGCAGCGCGGCACCTCCCTTTCGCGCGTGCACCTGTGACGGCGTCTGGAGCGAGCTGGCTGCAGGCTGTCCCGGTGAGCGCTGGGCGTTCGCCGACGATGCGCTGCCCGACCGGTTTCTGGGCACTTTTTGTGCGCCGCAGGGCGAACCGTCGTCCCGCGTGGACGTCGTGGTGAACGGCGTGGGGTTTGATGCGTTCAACGGTCAAAATGTCATGGCGGTGTTTCAGGACAGCATCATTGGCCGCAACGAGCCGGTGCAGGCGGTACCGGTGGTCAACGGCCAGTTCAGCCTGCGCTGGGTATCGTCATTTGATCGTTCTTCATTTGGCTATTTTGTGAGCGCATGGTTCGACACCGGCAACGGCCTCTGCGAAGCCTCGGAGTCGCCCGTGCAGTGGTCGGTGTTCAACAACTTTGACCTGACCGACCCGCTGGTGATCGAGGTCACGCCGGGGACGTCGCAAGAGGCGCCCTGCCCTTGAAGGCGTTTGGGGGCGTGTCTGCGAGCGCCGCGGAAGCTTGCCGTGTGGGGAATCCCGCGCATGGGCGGGTTGTGCACCCGCAACGCCGACAGCTCGTTGCAGTGCCGCGTTAGTCGGCGGTTAGTGGTATTTTCCAGCAGCGGGTTTATTCTGCGAATTATTTCGGGCGTGTTTTATTTTAATAGGCGGTTCTGGCGAGGCGGAAACCGATGAAGTTAACAAGAAGAGCCAGTAGCCGCCTTTGACAACACACGGAGCACAGCCGAAACTTTCAACATCACCGCCATACGGACAGCCAGAACCTCTACGTTTGCTCTATCCGGTACCGGAGCGGCGTCCTTTCCCTGCCCCACAAGAAGTATGGCGCCTACCCCACCAGTCCGGCACCCAACGCGATCGCCCGCGCTCAGGCGTGTCGCTCCTGAATCAACTTCAACACCGCACGCTCCAGGTCGACCAGGTCGTCCATGCGTTCCAGTCGCGGCACAGCATCGGGCGCGATCATCCCCGCCACACGCAGCAACGCACGCCGTCCCTCGGCCTCGCCCTCCGCCTTGCCTTCCGCCTTGCCTTCCGCCTTGCCTTCCGCCTTGCCTTCCGCCTTGCCTTCCGC
>JAGWVZ010000845.1 GCA_018970625.1 Myxococcales bacterium
GCGTCGTGGAGATGCTGTCTGCAGGTTTCGACAAGCGCGGGTAATGCGGCAATGCGGCGTCGATCGGCAGGGTGACGCGGAGGCGCGTGCAATCGGCTTCAGGCACGGGTACAAACGGGAATCAAGGCTGCGTGCCGGTCGCGACAGGAATGTTTCCACGGCGTCACGACGGTGGAACGAGCATCCGGCACAGCCCGTATTATCACCCTTTGCCCTGACGACCATGAAACGACGAGACTTCCTCCGAATGGCTGCCATTCTTGGCATCGCTCCATCTGCACTGGTCGCCTGCGGCGACGATACCGACGGCAATTCTGGCGCTTCTGGCGGCGACGGCGGATTGCCGGATTCAGGCTCTGACGTGGGTTTGGACACCTCGGACACCGAGACCGACACCCGCCCACCGCTTCCTGATCCGCCACCCGAGTATGAATACGAGGGCGAGCCTGGCCCTGAAGACCTGTTTCAGCACGGTGTGGCCAGCGGCGATCCGCTGAGTGACGCGGTCGTCCTGTGGACGCGAGTGACACCCGCCGAGGAAGGTCCTGTCGAGGTGTGGTACGAGCTGGCGCTGGATCCGAACTTCGAAACCCGGGTGGCGGCAGGCACGTTTACCACTGGCCCCGAGCGCGATTACACGGTCAAGGTTGATGCGACCGGTCTGTGGGCCGGACAGACGTACTACTACGTGTTCAAGTGCCTTGGACGCACGTCGCTGGTGGGCCGCACGCGCACAGCCCCGACAGGCGCGGTCAGCCGGCTGCGATTTGCGGTGGTATCGTGCTCGAATTTCCCCAGCGGGTATTTCAATGTGTACCGGCGTCTGGCCGAGCGCCCTGATCTCGCGGCCGTCCTGCACCTGGGCGACTACATTTACGAGTATGGCGGGGGCAGCGGCGACCGCGTTCATGAGCCGCGCTACGAAATTGTGACGCTCTCGGACTATCGTACGCGCTATTCCCAGTACCGGCGTGACAACGACCTGATCGCCGTGCACCAGCAGCATCCGTTCATCGCGGTCTGGGACGACCATGAGACGACGAACAACTCGTACCGTGACGGCGCAGAGAACCACAACGAGGGTGAGGGCGACTGGAATACGCGCAAAACCGCCGGTATTCAGGCGTGGTTCGAGTGGATGCCCGTGCGCGAGATCGAGGAAGGCCGCATCTGGCGCACGTTCAAATTTGGCGACCTGGTGGACCTGATCATGCTGGACACGCGACTGTGGGGTCGTGACCTGCAGGCCGGGACCGGCGATGTAGCGGTGATCGAGCAGCCCGATCGCACACTTCTGGGTGACGATCAGGCGCTGTGGTTCGATGAGCAGCTGGCGAACTCGGAGGCAAAGTGGAAGCTGGTGGGCCAGCAGGTCATGATGGCGCAGTTTCAGCTGGGCGAAGCGGTGTTGAACACCGATCAGTGGGATGGCTACCCGGCGTCTCGCAAGCGGTTCTTCGAGACCCTTCGTGATGCACAGGTCAACGACGTCGTCGTGCTGACAGGTGATATCCACACCTCCTGGGCCATGGATGTGTCTGAAAACCCCTACGACCCAGAGGTTTATGACGCGGCGTCGGGGCGTGGTTCAGTCGCGGTGGAGTTCGTCACGCCTTCCGTCACGTCCAGCGCCCTGGACGCTGTGAACCCGGCCCTGCTGGATATCCTGCTCGAGAATAATCC